>JAVBRY010000123.1:0-7260 GCA_031547505.1 Candidatus Gastranaerophilaceae bacterium
TATCGACATGTTTTAACAAACCCCTTGGTGCATTTTTTGTCATTTGGCTGTTCTCATTATTTATATGGTTTTTTCGAAAATAAATATTTTCCTTTGGAAAAAGAAATTATAGATTACAATAATTACAAAAAAGGCAGGGTGGCAGACAAGGTAGTCTATACATGTATATGCGATGACTATGATGATTTAGAAGAAATTAAGGCACACAAGTATATTAATAAAGACTGGGATTATGTTTGTTTTACTGACAATGAAAAACATATCAAATCTGGGGCTATAGGTATATGGGAAGTTCGTCCGCTTGTTTTTGACAAACTGGATCCTACACGAAATAACAGATACCATAAAATAAACCCTCATCTGGTTTTGCCTGGATACAAGGAAAGCATTTATATTGATTCTAATGTAAATATACTGACTCCGTATTTGTTTGATTTGATAACCTCTTCAGAAAAAGATTTGCTGCTGCCTAATCATGCACTTACCAGATGTTTATATAAAGAATACGAATGGGCTATAAAAAACAATATAGATGATAAAAAACTACTTGAAGCAGGCAGAGATTATATTATCGAAAAAGGTTTTCCCGAAAATTACGGAATGTCAGAAAATAATGTCATATATAGAAAACATCATGAACAAGCCATAAAAAAACTCATGGACTATTGGTGGTTTTTCTTGGAAAACTATGCCAAAAGAGATCAGCTTTCTATGTCATATGTGATGTGGAAACACAACCGGAAAATTGAAGATTATATATTTGAAAATACAAGAATAGATTATAAGAATTTTTGTGTGTTTATGCATAAAGATCAAAGAGGTTAATAATAAGAAACAGCTTTTGGTTTACATTTAGGATAAAATTTAAAAGCATATTGAGGAATTTAAAAAATGAGTGAAAAGAATCGAATTCTAATCACGGGCGGAGCCGGGTTTATAGGTTCGACGCTTGCAGACAGGCTTTTATCAGAAGGTAAAAATGTTATTGTTGTTGATAATTTCAATGACTATTATGACCCTAAGCTTAAAGAAGAAAATGTGGCTCATAACCTTAATGACAGCAATTATAAATTATATAGAAGCGATATTTGTGACAAAAATAGTATAAGTACGATTTTTGATGAAAATAAAATTGATTGTGTTGTTCATATTGCAGCAAGTGCAGGTGTAAGAGCTTCTATACAGAATCCCGAGTTGTTTGTTCAATCAAACATTGCAGGCACGATAAACATAATAGAGGCAATGAAAAAACATGATGTAAAAAAAATGGTGTTTGCTTCTTCGAGTTCTGTATATGGGAATTGTAATGCAGAAAAATTCAGCGAAGATTTAAAAGTAACGGAGCCGATTTCACCTTATGCAGCGACAAAATCCGCTTGTGAACAGTTTCTATACACATACAGTGTATTGTATGGGATAAATTCAATATGTTTGAGATTTTTCACGGTTTATGGTCCTCGCCAAAGACCGGATTTGGCAATACGTAAATTTATTGAACTTATTAAAGCCGGTAATTCAATTCCGGTTTTTGGGGACGGCACTACAAAAAGGGATTATACATATATAGACGACATAGTTGATGGGATAGCAGCTGCTATTGAATATAACAAAACTCCTTATGAAATAATAAATCTGGGCGGCGGCTCACCGATTACGTTATCAGATATGATAAAAGCGATAGAAAAAGTTATGGGTATTTCTGCTAAGATAGATATATTGCCCCATCAACAAGGTGATGTGGGGAAAACAGTCTCCGATATTACCAAGGCAGGCAAACTATTGGGCTATCAGCCCAAAGTTTCATTTGAAGAAGGAATCAGAAAGTTTCTTGAATGGTTTGATTGCTATCTTTGATTGTACGACTGGATATTACCCAGTGAATTTGCTGATGGAGAGAGAGTTCCTGATATAGTTGCACCTGTTAAATAACTGCATGAATATTCATATGAAAGTACTGCGGTAGGGCAATTTGATATCTTAAGTCCTGAGCCAGTGACATAAGAATAACGCTCAGAATTTACACCGGTTGTGCAATTTGAAATATTACATGTATTTGGTGCGGGGCAATAAAAAACACTATGAAATAACATTATGCCATTAACAAATTGAGAAATAACGTTATTTGAGCCATATAATTGAACAGTTGAATTGAACATAAGATAAAGACCAGAACCAATGTTGCTGCCTGTTAGCTGTATTCCTTCTATTGCGACATAGCAGTTATAACCAATACGTATAGCAGAGCCGGATGTACCGGATGTACCCGAAGCCTTGATGCTTTTTATATTTATGAATGAATTTTCAATATTAAGTCCCATAAATTTTCCGGCAGTATCTATGTACAAATTTGATATTGTGAAATTGCACATATGCAAGATACTCACAACGCTTGTATCAGTAGTAGAACTATTCCTAAGCGTAACCGCAGTGATGTCATTAGGGTTGCCTTGAATAATAAGGTGACCGTTAGCTCCAGCCACAGACAGGTTATTTACGGTCAAGGCGCTGGAAAGTTCGTATACACCGTCAGCTAATTGAACAGTAACAACTGCCAGTATATAGCAAGTTTCTAAATAACTTATGCAGCTATGTATATCAGGGAAATCACCCGGAACATTAAAAGTAGTATCAGTGTCTATTATATTGCCTGTTGGCGGTGGGTTGTTCGGGGAATAAACTCTTTGCATTCCGAGTTCAGGGCTGCAGTCATATAAAGCAGTTTGTTCCGCACCACTTAGTTCTGCAACTTTTATATACTGAGAACCATCGAAAATATCAATGTCGCCATTAACAGATATACCCGTTTTGTCAGTTGTTTGATTTTGCATAAGAGACCCCCTTTCAAAGTTAATAAGGTAGTTAATCATATTTAAGAATAGACTGTCAAGACAAAATATTTACAATAAGCGGTTTTCCATAATAAATGTTACATAATTTATAATAAAAACCATTTAAAAAGTCCTGGTATTTCTGCTAAAATAGATATATAGCCCCCTCAACAAAGAGATGTTGTAAAACAGTTTCAAATATTACCAAGGCAGGCAAACTGCTTGAATACCAACCCGGAATTTCGTTTGAAACGGAAATTCTAAAAATTATTGAACGGAAGGATTCGCAAAATGTTAACACCAGATCAAAACAGTTTTAATACGCATTTTATTAATGAATTAACTTTAGGGTGGGAAAAAGAAATAAAATGGCTAAAAATATTTTATGATGAAATGCAGAAATTTAATCTTGAAATCAGCTATAAAAATCTTGTAAGAAATTTGGATGAACAGAGCATTTTTAGAATTAATCTAATACTCTCCCGAATAAATAAAATAGTAGCGAGAAACAGTATAAATTTAAGCACGTTTGGGGACGATGAAATAATAGAGGCTAAAAAACTAAAAAAATTTTTTTATGGGAACATTTTAAAACTAAATGAGAATTGCTATGCTTTGAATAAATATTTGATGCCTGTTTCGTACTTTGAGAGTTGTGTGTTTGATGAAAAACATCAACTGGATACTTTGAATACATCATATTTTAGAGATAAAGATATAATCGATGGAGGTGCATATATCGGAGATTCTGCATTGGTTTTCTCTGACTATACAAATAAAAATGTTTATTCTTTTGAACCTGTTAAACAAAATTACTCACATATGCTCAAAACTATTGAATTAAATGAGAAAAAAAATATTGTCCCAATAAATATGGGGTTGAGCGATGAAAAAAAAGAATGTGAATTTTATGTGGACGACACTTATGGACTCAGCCATAGCATGTACTATAATCCTAAAAGTTCTGATTTAAAAGAAAAAGTACAATTAATCACATTAGATGAATACGTTAGTGAGCAAAAATTAAATGTTGGCCTGATAAAAACAGATCTGGAAGGTGCAGAGCAGGATTTTCTAAGAGGTGCTGAAAAAACTATCAGGTCAATGAAACCGACATTGCTGATTAGTCTTTATCACAATGCAAATGACTTTTTCAACATTAAGCCACTGATTGAAAGTTGGGATTTAGGTTATAAATTCAGGATAACGGCGCCACCTCCTTGTAGGGTCATAAGTGAAACTATGCTGGTAGCGGAAATGTAGTATAATTGAGTATCACACCTATATGTTGGTATGCGAACAGAAAGGGGAATAAAAATGGCTAAGAAAAATGTTAACAAAAGTGTATTGTCTATAGATGGCACAGCAGATGAAATATCAGTGACGTTGTCAAATGCTGATGATAGTATTACTTGGTCAAGTAAAAGCGGCAATTATGAATGGGTTGCTAAAGAATTGATATTAGAAAATACATATCCAATCCCTAATACTGATATTATCTGGTATGATTTAGCCTCATATTTGCCTGATACCGTAAATACCTATGAAGTTATGATTTATGCAAGTTTAAATCTTAGCACTATATCAGGAAGTAATGTAGATGCTCTTGCCGCTTCTGACATATTTTTTGACGTTTTTATACCAATAATCAGAGCAAGTCGACAAGCCGGTTCTGCACAGGCTATCTATGCATCTACAGTGATAATTCCGGTTATTGGTCGAATCGGTGTAAGAAGTTTTAATATAGGCGGCGGACGGGTCGTTGGACTAAAAGGCTATAGAAGAATAAGTTAATGAAGAAAATACGGAGAAAAGGATGAGAAAAGAATTAAAACGAGACAACAATCCTAAATATGATGATTTGTTTTCCGGCGTAGAATTATTTGAAAGCAAATTCTCGCTGAAAGATTACAAAGATATCCTTTTTGGAAAACAAACTCCGGCAAGTATTCTCCAGAAAAAACATGCACCTTCAGTCTTAAAGCTGCTAAAAGGCAAGGTTATAGAAATCGGAGCAACTACATATAAGCCATTTTTTAAAGATTTCAGCATAAATGCCACTGAATACATTCAAACAAATTTGTACCCTGAAAACAAAGATATTCTTAAACTTGATGCTGAAAACATTGCCTTGGACGATAATTCTGTAGACGGAATAGTTTGTTTTAATGTTATGGAACATATCTATGATTTTAATAAAGCACTAGATGAATTTTACAGAGTGCTGAAGCCGGGTGGGGTATTAGTTTTATCGAATCCATTTTTATTCCCATATCATGGTGCTCCCGATGATTATTGCCGTTTCACCCATTCTTTTTATCAAAGAAAATTGAAAGACTATAAAGAACTTAAAATATACCAGCTTGGCAACAGGTTTGATACTATAGCCAGTCTATTGCAAGGATATGAGTTTTATAGGCTACCCCAAAAAAGATTGAACTTTTTGAGTTTGTTGTCATTGTTATTTATGAAGTTATCTGAATATTTTAAAAAACCAGACGTGTATTCTTTATTTTATACTGTAGTTGCCACTAAAGATGAATGCAATGATTTATAGGATAAGGATAAAGAAAAGGAACTTCAGATTCTTTATAATAAGGAATGGTATAAAAAGGGTGTTGAAAGCTATACAACTGCACAGTTGACGCTTGATATCTTTAAAAAATATTATATGCCAAATTCAGTGATTGATGTCGGATGTGGTGTGGGAACTTGGCTAAAAGCTTGGAGAGACATTGGTGTTGAAGAGATTGAGGGGGTTGATGTTAATAATGTTGATAACTCTGAATTATATATAGACCGAAAAAATATAAGTATAGCTAATTTAGAAAAACATGATTTTTCAGGTTATAAAAAATATGATTTGGCAATGTCTTTGGAGGTTGCGGAACATTTAGATGAAAAATTTGCGGAAAAGTTTGTAACTGATTTAACAAGCCTTTCAGATGTGATTATTTTTTCTGCTGCATCACCATTTCAAGGCGGCACTCATCATGTAAATGAACAACCGCCGCAATACTGGGTTGATTTGTTTAATAAACAGGGTTTTGACTGTTTTGATTTTTTACGTGATAAGCTAATGCGTAATTCTCAAAGTACTTCGTGGCACGCACAAAATATTTTGACCTTTGTAAATAAAAATAAGTCAGATATTTTCTTAAATCAAGAATTAAAAATAGATAACAATCCTATCTTTTTCTATCACCCTGCGACTTATATGGACAGAGTTCAGGAGATACAAATGCTTAAAAGAGAGAAGACGTGTTGACTATGACAGAAATAAATTTAAATATCACAGTAATCATACGTTCAATAGGCGAAAGAACAGAAGAAAAATGTATCGAGCATATGGAAAATATTTTCGGAAAAGAAAATGTTTTCCTTGTGAAAAATGCGATACCTTTTTCTAAAGCTGTTGAACAGACTTTTCAAATCGGGCTTAAAGAAAACAAAAAATGGACTCTGGCTATTGATGCGGATGTATTCTTGTTTCCTGATAAAATTAAAGAATTTATTGGATTTGCTAATGAATTTGTAGAGAAACAAAAGAAGGTATATTGTCTGGAAGGACAGCTTTTTGACAAATTTTCTCAAGTTTATAGGATTGTAGGCTGTCATTTATACTATACAAAAAACCTGACAAAAGCGCTTAAGTTTGTAAAAGACGGTACTAATGACGTAAGACCCGAGACCTATGTAAAACAAAAAATGACAAAAAAAGGTTACGGTTTTTATTCCAGCAATTTTAAAATAGGTATTCACGATTTTTTTCAAGCTCCCCAAAGTATTGTAAAAAAAGCGATTTTGCATTGTAAAAAACACGATGACATTAATGTCTGGATAGAATGTTGGCAAGAACAGTCAAAAACAGACGAAGATTTTTTGTGGGCACTAAAAGGAAAAGAAATTTTTGATTCATTAACAGATAAAACTATAAAAGTTGATGCTGAATTTATGGATAGCTTGGTTAATACTCACGATACAAATTTTCCTGATCAGGAAAATCTAAGTGATTCAGAAATTTTTGCAGTATTAGCAAAATATAATACTCTATCAAATCACGATAGATTTTTATTGGTGTTTCCTATTAAAAATAAATCTTTATTATCCAAAATATTTAACAAACAAACAACTAAAAACCGAAAAATAATAACAATTCTCGGTGTTAAAATTTCATACAAAAAACGTCAAAATAAATTTATAAACAAATTTTTAGTTAATGTTAAGTCATATCAGGCGGCATCTCACAAGATTTGGACAACCAAACCTGAAGAAAGAGCCTCAATATTAAAGCTCGATTGGAATGAAGCAACAATTCCGCCTTCTCCGCTTGTAAGGCAACGAATACAAGAGCTTGTTGTATGTGATAATTTCTATAATTTATATCCATCCACCACAAACAATGAGCTGTTAGGCTTATTATCAAAATATG
>JAVBRY010000150.1:0-6380 GCA_031547505.1 Candidatus Gastranaerophilaceae bacterium
AGTGTCAGTTTTTACTCCGAATTTACCCATAATTTGAGTAAAGTATTCAAGAATCTCTTCGCTGTCGTCTACAACAAGTACTCTCAAGTCTGAAGGTCTTATTGAACCCGCAAGCATTTTTGCTGTACTTTCAGAAGAAATATCCAGCCTAACCTCAAAGGAGAATTTAGAACCTTTATCCAGTTCGCTTTCTACCCAGATTTTACCTTCCATTTTTTCAACAATACTTTTGCTTATGGCAAGACCAAGTCCTGTTCCGCCATATTTACGTCCGATAGCTGCATCCGCCTGTTCAAAAGACCCGAACAGTTTAGCCTGCTGCTCCGCAGTCATACCAATACCCGTATCGGAAATAACAAATCTAACAACACTGTCTTTATCGGTAGTTTCAACTTCTTCAACAGATAAAGTGATTTTCCCCTCAACAGGAGTGAATTTGACCGCATTAGCAAGAAGGTTGGTCAAAACCTGTGACAGCCTCATTTCATCCCCCACAAAAAGCTGGTGAATGTTCTGTCCGAGAAGGATATTGAGGGTTTGTTTTTTCTCCTGAACTTTTTCGAGAATGATATTACAAACATTCATCATCATTTTTTCCATGTTGAACGATGAATGATCAAGGACAAATTTATTGGCTTCAATTTTTGCCATATCAAGAACGTCATTAATCAATCCGAGCAAGTGTTTTGAAGAACCGTCAATAGTTTTTAAGCAGTATCTCATCTTCTCCATTGAAGCACTGTCGCTGCCTATTCTTGTCATACCGAGAATAGCATTGAGTGGTGTTCTCATCTCGTGGCTCATACGGGAAAGGAATTCGCTTTTCGCTTTGCTTGCCTGCTCTGCCAGGTTAATAGCTTTTTTAAGTTCTTTTTGCATTTTGACAGATTCAGACATATCATTCGCAGCAAACAATGCACCTATAATCTCGTCATAGTTATTGATTATCGGAGATAAGAAGCAGTTATAGCTTTCATCTTCAATATCCAATACCCAGTGAGAGCAAGCACCTTTGTATGCCAAATCCATTTTGTCTTTGTATTCTTCAAAGTTATATAGAGGATTATTCGAATTCTCGCCTGACAAATATTTTCTTAAAGTTTCAAATCTCTCAACATTAGAGCCTGAGGCAAAAGAGGACCTTCTGTCTTCATCAAAACTGATAATAACACCCGGATAATTCAACATTACCAGCTCAAGTTTATTCAATGTCTCAATGATTTCCATTTCCTGCATTTTACGATCAGTGATGTTCACTGAATGCTGCATATGCACAAGGCTTCCGTCTATCCATTTTATTAAAGTATCCGTATTTTCATAGTATTTTTTTGTTACGGTGTTGTGTTCTTCCCAAATATAGGGCTTGGATGAGTCTTCTTTCAGTTTATAAATAGGGCAGAAGCTGCAGCGTTCTTTAAAATTTTCCTGAAGAACCTTCCAGCATGTTTTTCCTATAAAATCTCCACCGCCAAATTCATTACGCATTTTTTTGTTGATAAAGATAATTTTTCCCGTCTCGACTTCTGTCATATAAATACATGTATCAAGATTATCCAGAACAAGGTTCAAAACCGTTTCATCAAAGTAAACAGAGTTATCGGGTTTTTTCTCCAGATATTTGAAATAGAAATTAAACAGAAGAAATATTAAACCTGTTAACCCAAGTGACACAACAAAGTTTGTTATAAATACTCTACTGCACTCGTGGTTGTGCTCCATTAGGTGGAAAACAACGCTATTTGAAAAAACTATCAAAAATGTCACCAACATAAGAGCCAGTACTAATTTATACGGCTTAGTTTTTTTCATTCTGTCAAATACTCTGTTCATTAAACTTCACGCTTCCTAGTTTTTTATTAATCTTAATATAATGTGTCTATTATATAATCAACTTTTTTGTGTATCTTTCTTCAAATACTGTAAGGATTTTGAATTTACCTTTTTTACCTTTTGTCCGCTGTCCACTTTTCAAGTGTCTGATAAAGAACATTAGGATCAATGGGTTTCGTAATATGGTCGTTCATGCCGTTTTCCATACTCTTTTCTTTATCACCTGCCATCGCATGTGCCGACATTGCGATAATCGGAAGATTGTCATAAAGACCTGTTTCTCGAATTGCACGAGTAGCTGCCAAACCGTCCATAACAGGCATTTGAATATCCATAAGAATCATTGCATAATTCCCGTTTTGAACCATATCAACAGCTTCTTGCCCGTTGTTTGCAATATCAACCAAATAGCCTCTTTTTTCCATGAGTTTTCTGGCTATCAGCTGGTTAATGTCATTGTCTTCAACAAGTAATATTTTTATGTTATCTGCCATATGCACCTCTTTGCAGCTGCCTGCACCGTATCTTGTATCAATAGAGTTATTATCTGAATTTATTTCCTTAGCAATATCTGAGTCGTTAGGGAGTTGGAAAATAGCTGTGAAGCAGAATATTGAGCCTTTTTTGGGTTCACTTTCTATCCATATTTCACCGCCCATAAGGTTTACCAAATTCTTTGAAATAGCTAACCCCAGACCCGTTCCGCCATATTTTCTCGTTGTAGAAGTATCTGCCTGTGTGAAAGGTGCAAAGAGTCTCTCCATTTGCTCTCTTGACATACCGATGCCGGTGTCTTTTACACTGAATCTCAAGTGCGTAGAAGTTTCATCCTGACGAATCTTTTCCACCCCAACCATGATTGTTCCTTCTTTTGTAAACTTGACTGCATTATTAATCAGATTCAACAATACCTGTTCCAGTCTGAGCGGATCCCCAATCAGTTTTGCGGGGATATCATCAGGGACGCTCATTGAAAACATAAGCCCTTTTTCTTTAATTTTTTGACCAAATATATGATTTATACTTGCAAAAATATTGTTGATATCAAAGACTGCGTTTTCAATATCAAGCTTTCCGGCTTCAATTTTTGAAAAATCAAGAATATCATCAATAATTCTCAGAAGATTTCTCGCGGAATATTCCATTGTTTTCAGATAATTATCCTGTTCATTTGTAAGTTCAGTATCCATAATCAAATGAAGTGTGCCCAATATACCGTTCATCGGTGTGCGAATCTCGTGGCTCATATTCGCAAGAAATTCGCTCTTGGCGCTATTTTTTTCCATATATTCAACAAGATTGTCCGCCATATCGTTAAATGATTTGGCCAGAGCGCCTAATTCATCCTTAGAATCAACTTCAACTCTCTTGGAAAAATCACCCTGTCCTATAGTTTCAATACCTGAAAGAAGCTTCTGAAGCGGCCTATCTACAAATCTGGACATCAGATAAAGAACAACCATAAGCGCAATGAGAGAGAACAAAACTAATGCGAGAGTGACAGTATTGTTCGACTGCAAAATCTTAGCGTACAACTCATCTTTTGGTATTTGTACAAAGATAGTCATACCATTATCAAGCATTTTTGAGAACGAAAAATAATCAACATTTTTTTCAGTAAAATCATTGATTGTAATATTTTCTGTATCAGGTTTTTTTGCTAAATTTCTTGCCCATTCTATATCTGACAGCTTTGCATTTACAACCTCTTTGCCTTTAAAGTCGGGATTTGTATTTGCAAGTATGTAGTCTTCATCTAAAGAACCAAAAATTACATAACTGTTCGGGGTTGGATGTATGGAAGAAACTTTTTCTAAAATATCTTTCAACAGCCAGTCTATAGTTGAAACGCCAACAAGTTTGTTCTTATAAAATATACCTGCACCGGCAGTAGTCATAAGCTGCATTACTGAATCCTGATCATCGTAATACGGCTTTGTCCACACTATATTTTTTCCTTCAAGTGCGCCTGCTTTGATTACTTTATACCAGTTGTAGTTAAGATAATCATAGTGAGAAGTCATATACGATGGGAGTATTATAGGATTAGGCCCTTCATTGAGAGCATAAAATCCCGTATATTTTTTGTCTTTGAACAATTCATAAGGCTCATACCATATACCGCCGCCTATTGATAGAGGGATGTTTCTAAAAATATCTTTAACAGCATGTTCGCCAAGAGCGACTGATTTCGCCATAAAGTGAATTTCTCCTGCACCGGCAAGATCCATTGCACTTTGTTCAATCTTCACAATAGTCTTGTTGATTTCTTCAACCTGATATTCAAGCTCTTTTGCGCTCAAACTCACAGCAAGCGTTTTATATTCACCCGTAACTTTATAGACATAAAAGCCCGTAACACAGGCGTTTACGAATATAAAGGATAAAATAATCAATAAAAGTTTATGGCGCATGATAATCCAACTTCAAGACCAGAACGAATAATTATTCCAATTATATCACTTATTTGAAAATAATATATAAACTTCCCTCTATTTAATCAAAGGGAAGTTTATTATATTAAATTTCAAATTATTCAGCAGCAACCGTTGAAGGTATGAAAACACAGTCAGGCTGAACTATTACAAAGCCTTCGCCTGCAAACTTCATTTGTACTGTATCTCCGCTGCCTCTTCCAATAAGTGTTTTCACCGAAAAATCTGTTTTGAATTCAGGATTCAAATTTCCTGACCAGGCTACAGTAGCACTCGGGTCAGTCATAATCGGACAATCAGGAGTAACTTTTAATGTAAGAGGGTCATATGAAGTTGTCAATGCAACCATACCTGAACCTTCAAGTTTCACGTTAGTTAATCCGCCTGCCATCATTGCAGTGAGCTTTTGAAGCTTAATATCCCATTTCACTGTAGGTTCAAACGCCAAAAGATTACTGCCGTTAACAATAAGTGAATCGTTGTTTAAGTTCAAAATCGCAATTTTTTTACCGCCGTCTGCGATATACACTTTGCCTGTGCCTGTTGCTTTAACAAAATTGCCTGTTTCGCCTGTTACAAATCTTTTTACAACAGTTTTGATTCCGTGCTCAAAAAGATCCTCCATAGCAAATTTTACATCACCTGTGTATGCAATCATTGCGCCTTTTTTCATCCATGCTAAATTGTTAGAACCATCCAGATTAATTTCCATAATACGGTCTGATTCCTGCTCGAAAAATCCTTGTTTCAAGTCTTTTTGAGAGGTTTTGTTTACAAAATCCTCAACACTGTAACGTGACAATGTTTCTCTTGCCATAATAATTTACCCTTTCCAGAGAGCTTTTCTCTTCTATATTTCACAACCTAATTCGTAAGATTAAAGAACATTATACATCTTTTTCTGATTATCTCAAGCTTTAAAAGAAGATTTATGAACAAACTACACAAAGAGGGGTTTTTTATATATAATTGCTTAAAGCTAAAAGATTTATTAATAAGGTTTTAAATATGGAACAGAAAAAGAGAATAATGTCAGGAATGCGCCCCACAGGGAAATTGCACCTTGGTCATTATCTCGGAGTTTTAACTAACTGGGTAAAATTACAAGACGAATATGAGTGTTTCTTTTCGGTTGCCGACTGGCATGCACTGACGACAAAGTTTGACAGCACGGATGGCATGCGCCAAAACGTCACGGATGTCGTATTGGATTGGCTTGCAGCAGGAATCGACCCTAATAAAGCAACAATATATTTACAGTCAAAGGTTCTTCAAACAGCAGAACTGCATGTTCTGTTGAGTATGATTACGCCTCAAAACTGGGTGGAGCGTGACCCTACACTGAAAGACCTTGCTAAAATGGTGAGATCCGAAGATGAGAACAAGCCCAATGTCAGCTATGGCTTGATGGGATACCCTGTTCTTATGGCGTCGGATATTTTGACATTCAACGCAGACCTTGTGCCTGTGGGGATTGACCAGGTTGCACATATTGAAATAGCGCGAGATATAGCAAGAAGATTCAACCATATTTACAAAACGGAGTTCTTTATAGAACCTGAACCAAAATTGACCAAAATCCCGCTTTTAAAAGGTTTGGACGGTCAAAAGATGGGTAAATCTTTTAATAATGATATAAAAATTTCTGACGATGAAGAAACAACGGCGAAAAAAATTCTTCAGGCAATAACAGACAGAAGCCGTGCAAGAAAGGACGACCCCGGTCATCCTGAAAAATGCGAAGTGGCTTTCTCATACTGGGAAGCTTTTGGAAGCTCTGAAGAAATAGAAACCGTGAAAAAAGAATGCATGGCAGGACAGCGCGGATGCGTTGACTGCAAAAGACAGCTGGGTTGTGTTGTTAACGAAAAACTGCGTCCGCTCCGTGAGAGAAGGAATTATTACGAAAACAACATCAATAAAGTACGTGAAATTATCTGCAAAGGTTCAGAGAAAGCAAGCATTGAAGCTGAAAAGGTGCTTGAACAAGTAAGATCTGCATTTAAAATGTTTAATTAAATTGAATTATTGAGGGAAACTTAATAAGATATGTTTTTGGAAGAGAATTTTTCGGAATAGATATCCACCCTTCAAAAAAATTTCTATTATTTGAAT
>JAVBRY010000180.1:0-6197 GCA_031547505.1 Candidatus Gastranaerophilaceae bacterium
GCAGTCTGCAAACTGGGCAAACAAAACCGAAAGCTCCAAATACGGCAACGGCCCTGTTGATAGGGGGTTTGTCGGACACAAGGCGGCGAAGATGATGCAGGGCGCAAAGAATATTGAAGGACGAAGACAATCGCTATACGATGAAAAATCAAAACTTCTCAAGAACGTTGAAGAAGCCGATGATTTAAAAATTCATCCGCTTGAACATCACAGCGAAAACCTTGTGGTATTTGAAGATGTATGTCTTTTTTATGACGAAAAAAAAGTATACAAAAACCTCAACTTAACCGTCACGCAAGGGGACAAGATAGCGCTTCGAGGCAAAAACGGCTGCGGCAAAACAACGGTTTTAAAACTTATATGCGGCAACAACATTAAATACAGCGGGAATTTCCATAGTGCGAATAATCTGAAAATTTCATACATAGAGCAGGATACTTCTAATTTAAAAGGCTCTTTATCAAACTACATTTCGCAGCATAAAATTGATGAAACACTTTTTAAGACCATTCTTCGCAAGCTGGATTTTTCAAGGGAGCAGTTTGAAAAAAATATAGACGAATACAGCGAAGGACAAAAGAAAAAAGTGCAAATAGCGAAAAGTCTGTGCGAAAAGGCACATATATATGTTTGGGACGAACCTTTGAACTATATCGATGTATTTTCCAGAATGCAGATAGAAAACCTTTTGCTCAATTCTGATATTACATTAATATTCGTAGAGCACGACAAGGTTTTCACTGAAAATGTTGCACAAAAGATTGTTCAAATGTAAAAAACTCAAAAACTTAATAGCAAAAATATTTATTTACGGTTTTATATACAAATATGAAAGTGTTAACCAGCCAATATAATAGTTCGATAAGCTTTAAAGCAAATAAGACCGACAAGGCAAAGACCGAAACAGTTGCTGTGTTGGGCAGTTCTACTGATTCGAATTATATTTCAAAGTATATGGATTTGTGCTCCGAAGTAACAAAAAATCTAATTCTGGCTGACAAAAATATTCTCCATGGCTGCGGCCGTTCCGGCATCATGGGCAGAGCATATAAAACTGCGCAAAAATACTCAAAAATCGACAAGGATGGTAAACCGGAACAAAATTTGGCTATAATAATGAACCCGCTATGGGGTGATGAGGATTTGGGTAACTGTATACCTGTAAAAACCGTAAATAGCGAAGCTGAAAGGATTGAAGAATTTGCAAAAGCTGCTGATTATTTCGTAATTTTCCCGGGAAGCGCAACAACATTACAAGAAGCGGCTACACTTATCGCTAAAAACAACTACTCAAAACCCGAACAAAGAAAACCTATAATCCTTGTCGGAAAAGATTATTTTAAAGGTTTAACCGAACAGTACAATACATTGTACAAGGAGGGCCTTTTGAAAGACCCTCCGGAAAAATTATTTATAACAGTTGATACTAAGCAGGAAATTTTGAACAAGATTTTAAATAATCCTTACTCTCCCGCCGGAACCAAAAACTGAGCATTTTTAACCCTTAGAGCAAAGTATGGCTTAGTTTTTTCAGACTCTTTCATGAATAACACGAAATTCTTATCAAAGTTGTAGTGTCTGACAGTAGGCATTTTACCGGGCAGCGCGCTTGATGTAACCATCATTGCAGCTTCGCTTTTGAGCTTTCCTCCTTTATTATCCATGTCGAATTTTATTGTCTGGATTGCTTTTGAGATAGTAAAATTTGTTCCTTTGATGGCTTTATTGCACAAAATATCATAGTATACAGTCTTGTCCACTTTGATAAACGGAACTCTAAGCGTGTCCTGGCTTCCGAAACCAACACCCAATGTTTTAAATCTGTTTTCAAGGCTTCGATAAAGTTCGTCAAAATTCTTGTCAGAATCCGTTCTATACAAAATCACATCTTCTTTTTGATTGTTCTTGAGCTTAATTGCATACTCGTTTTCGTTTTCATAGAAAAGTACATGCACATTTTTTCTTATATCAGGTGCTGACTTTTGGTCTACGCCGAAGAATTTATATTTTTGACCGTCGTTATTGAATCCTGATGGAGTAAGTTCATCAAACACAGGCACAAATTCAAACTTCTTGACCAGCATTGTATAAAGAAAATATGAATTCATATCAGGCTTTTCAGGGAATCTGAACAGGTGAAGAATATCACTCTTCTCGTTAAATCTTTTTAGAGTTTCAGCCTCAATCTGTTTTTTCAAAGCAACGCTCGGATGATCCATCACTTTATAATATGAATCAGGAGAAAGCATAATCTCCTTAAAACCCTGTCTGTTCAATATGTCGGCTATTTTAGGATTGCCTGCAGTAAATTGGACAGGCCCTTTGACAATTTTATCCATCAAATCATTCCACAAAAGCTGGAACGTACAAACCCAATAATCATTCTGTGCCGGATCTTCAAAAGTAATCATGTAATCTGACGATGAAGGTTCTGTCACCGGTTTAACCTCACTCTGTGCAAAACAATGGTGCACACCAAAGACAGAAATACATACCGCCAAGAGTAGTTTCAAAAAGTTTTTCATAGATAATCCTCTACTTCTGTATATTAAATAAAACGATAAATGCTTGTGTTTTGTTCAACAAATACAAGAATATATCATTCAAAGGGATTTTATATTACCAAACACGGCTAGTTCTGGAGGATTCTAATAGATGTGTAAATTTAATATCAGATTTAAGTTGTCATACCGCTGCGCCAAGCTGCGAAAGTATACTTTAATATAATTCTGAGCGGTATCTAAATGCGTTAATTTCAGACCCCGCTCAGAATTAAATCACCAATTATTGCCATAATCACACAGCGGGGTGACAAAAATCAGTCTTCAACTTACCCATTGTCATTGACCAGCTTCGCTGGGGATCCTTCGGGGCTAAAGCCCCGCTGCGCGAACAAGCAGGATAACAAAAAATCGATTTCAGCTATGCTGAAACCTGATTTTTTTGTTACTTTACAAAAACTTCGACCAAAATAGCATAAACCTGTGAAGGTGAAGCACCCGTCAGACTGTCATAGGAAGTGGCAATCATTATTGTTTTGTTATTAACTTCTTTCAGCTGTCCGATTTTTTGAAGAAGCCCTTCTCGAGAATTCATCATCGTAAGCGTCATCGGCAGCTCGGTTATACCACTAACCGCTGAATCATAATAAACTCTTGTGTTAAGCTCGGGCGTTCTGTCGTTAAAAGCATATTTATAAGATACCTGAGTAAATTTCACATTCAATACTTTTTTACCAGAAAATTCAGGCAAATTTAAATAAACTGTATTATAGCTTTTGTTTTCAATCGAAGTATCAGGAATTATAAGATATCTGGACACAGAACACTGTTTAATTCCGTTCTTTTTAATAGCCTCTATTGTATAGTGATAAGTGTCAGATTCAGCATTCAGCTGCTTCCACAGCACAGCATCATCAAGGCAGATTGTAGAATATGGCGAACTTTCACCCGCCGCACCTGAGCAGGACAACTTCTTGTTCTTTTTGGCAAAATAAGATGCCAAAGGATTCGACGATGCGCCGCTTGCCGGGTATCCCGGAACAACACCTTTGACTTTAGTAAGGTCGATTGGTTGAATCGCTTCTTCAGGCGGAGGTGTGCTTCTGATATAAGTAGAGCCATACGAATCGTAAACTCCCTCAGAGGCGGAAACTGCGTCATGACTATTGAAGTCATTACAAAATGCGATACCTGAGGAAATAATAATTGAGGATATTAGTAATATAAGATTTATTGTTTTCATACGCATTGAATACATATAATAATACCACCACAATTTTCATTTGCAATCAACGGTTGGAAATCACTACCACTTCTTGAACACAAAGAATGCCGCAAGAATTATTAGGGCAAAGCCGACCAGATAATTCCATTTTATTTCTTCTTTTAGGTAGAAAACAGAGAATCCGCAAAATACAATCAGTGTGATAACCTCTTGAATTGTTTTCAACTGTGCAGCATCAAAATGCTCGTGTCCCATTCTGTTTGCGGGGACTTGAAAACAATACTCGAGAAAAGCTATCGACCAGCTCACAATTATAACTATCCACAGTGCGGAATTTTTAAACCTCAAATGCCCGTACCAGGCAAAAGTCATAAATACATTCGAAATAGTCAGCAAAATTATCGGCGTTGAAATCTTTAACATAATAGAAATACTATAGCTTAAAAACGATATTTATACAGGAGTTTTTTAGCCTATAGATCGATTCGGCTTCTGTTTCTACGTCATTCTGAGTGACCAACGGGAACGAAGAATCTCTGGGTTATATTATCAAGCTGTACAAATCCCTCCACTCAGGATTAAAATCATGAATCAAGTCCATTTTCCAATTTCGTTTTTTGCCTTTGATAAATTTTTCACGTTCTATTGCATCAGTGATAGAAGCATATTGTTCATAATAAACCAGTTTGTCTAAATTATATTTTTTACTAAAACCATCGACTAGTTTGTTTTTGTGTTCATAAATTCTTCTGACCAAGTCAGCCGTAACACCTACATAAAGTGTAGTGTTTTCTATATTTGTGATTATGTACACATATCCAATACCCACAGTTTATTGTTTCCTCCGGAGATTCTTCGGTCGCTTCGCTCTCTCAGAATGACGTTATTATGATAATTTTTCAAGCTTTTGGCAATTTTACTCATACCTCAATGCATCAATCGGATTCAGCAACGAGGCCTTGTAGGCAGGATAGTATCCAAAGGCTACACCGATTATTGCCGAGAATGCAAACGATATCAAAATCGCAAACGGTGAAATTACCACGGTCATTGATGAAAACAGGGCAACAAGTTTTGAGCCCGAAACACCTATGAAAATACCGATAAGCCCGCCTGCAACTGAGAGCAGAATTGCTTCTATAAGGAATTGAACCCTAATGTTCATAGCCTTTGCGCCGATTGCCATACGAATACCAATCTCTTTTGTCCGCTCTGTGACCGAAACGAGCATTATGTTCATAATCCCGATACCGCCTACCAGAAGCGAAACCGAAGCAATAGCACCAAGCAGAAGCGCCATGGTGTTAGATGCCTGTCTCGCTGTTTCGAGCATCTGGGTGAAATTCCTTATACTAAAATCATCTTCCTTATATTTGCCGAGGTTGTGACGTTCACGAAGAAGGACTTTTATTTCGTCTTCCGCTCTCTTCAGAGCATCTTCGTCTCTTGCCTGAATATTTATCTGTTTAACCATACCGGGGAAACTCGCACCGAACAGCTTTTTTTGTGCCGTAGTTATCGGAATAAAGACCGTGTCATCCTGATCCATGCCCATGCTGTTTTGTCCTTTGGCTTTTAGTAGCCCGACGACTTTAACAGGGATTCCGCCTATTCTTATTGTTTTATTTATAGGGTCTACATCGCCAAAAAGGTTCGTGGCAACAGTAGCACCTATTATGGCAATTTTTGTGTCATTTTTAACATCATCATCCGTAATGGCTTTTCCTGATTCTATTTCCCACGCTCGGACGTCAAGATAGCCCGGGGTTATACCCATAACACTTGTTGACCAGTTCTGATTTCCGACAACAACCTGTTTTACTTCGCTAACAACGGGTGCTGAAATAGAAACCGACGGACAGTTTTTGGCTATCGCTTCAGAATCTTTCATGGTTAATGTCGGCTGAGAACCGCTTCCCATGCGAACACCGCCTGATGTAGTCGAGCCGGAGCTGACCATCAAGATATTTGAGCCGACAGCTGCTATATCTTTTGAGATACGCTGCTTGGCGCCTTCACCGATAGAAAGCATTATGATTACTGCGCTTACACCTATGATTATACCTAAACTCGTGAGCATAGAGCGCATTTTGTTTATTTTAAGCGAGCGGACCGCTATTTTGAATGTCGAAGCAAAGTCTATCATTTGCGCCCCGCTTTCATATTCGCTCCTACCTTTGTTTTTTTATTAAGCGTGTCGCTTATTATCTTTCCGTCCTGAAAACGCACAACCCGCTTGCTATATTCGGCAATATCAGGTTCGTGAGTAACAAGGATAATTGTCTTTCCTGTTTGTTCATTGAGTCTTACAAAAAACTCCATAACCTCAATACTCGTCTTTGTATCGAGGTTACCCGTCGGCTCATCCGCAAGTATAATCGGCGCATCGTTCACAATCGCCCTTGCGATAGCAACCCTCTGCTGCTGCCCGCCTGACATCTGGTTCGGCATGTGATTTTCTCGATCTGCCA
>JAVBRY010000135.1:0-2756 GCA_031547505.1 Candidatus Gastranaerophilaceae bacterium
AGAAATCGAAAAAGCAATGATTAAAGCTGAACTCGGTATCACCCCAAACAGTGACGGTATCGTTATAAGACTTTCATTCCCGCCGCTGACTGAAGAAAGAAGAAAAGAAATCACCAAAGATGTTAAAAAATTCGGTGAAGAGGCAAAAGTAGCCGTAAGAAACATCCGTCGTGATATGACTGATGAACTCAAAAAACTTGAAAAATCAGATAATCTTCCTGAAGATGCTGTAAAAGACAACCAGGACGAAATTCAAAAATTGACTGATAAATATATCTGTTCAATCGATTGCGCAGTGACGGAGAAGGAAAAAGAGGTTTTAACAGTTTAGTGGTTAATCTCAATATTTTAAGCAAAAACACACTCAGATTCATAACAGGAGCTATCATAGCTTTAATCGTCTCATGTGCGGTATATGCAGGCGGGTTCCTTTTGATGCTGCTTGTTATGTATATTGTTTGGGCAGGCTCAAAAGAATATGTAAATATTCTTAAAAACAAGGGTTTCATGCCGTTTTTCAGACTTATTATTGCAGTTGATTTTTGCTTTGTAATTTTGACAACATTAAAAATATTTGATTTGGTGCCTGTTGTACTTACAATGGGTACAATAGTGTCATTTATGGCTGTATTGTTCTATGGACGTCAGCCTTATATCGCAAACGTAGCTACAACAGTTCTTGGTTTTTTGTATGGAGGATGGCTGCCTTGTTATTTGATATTGATAAGGCAAATAGGAATGGATGATTCGCTGGGTCTTATCACAATACATTCTAACCAGGGATTGGGTTTTATATTCCTTCTGTTTTTCACAATCCTATTTACAGACGTTGGGGCTTATTTTTTCGGATCCCGATTTGGAAAAAGACCACTGGCTCCAATTATCAGCCCAAAAAAGACAATCGAAGGCGCAATAGGCGGCAGCATTTGCGGTATTTTAGTTGCGCTCGGTATCGGGTTTTTCCTAAAAATAGCCTGGTATCACGCATTAGTTGTAGGTATCTTGATTACAATATTTGCTCAAATCGGAGACCTTGCAGAATCTCTAATAAAACGTGATGCGGGAGTGAAGGATTCAGGTAATTCATTACCTGGTCACGGCGGCTTTATGGACAGAGCAGACAGCTATTTGTTCAGCACACCTGTAGCATATTTTTATTTTAATCACTTCGTAGTAAGCAATCATCTTATTCATCAAATAATGGACTTTGCGAAGAAAGCAGCACACATCATCGGAATATAAAAAATCTATGCTAAAACTACTTATGGACTCAGTTAATGAAGAATATAAAGAGCTTATAGAAACAGCATTGACACACCCTTCGTATGCTGCAGAAAATGGTCTAAACTATGAACAGACATACGAACGCCTTGAATTTTTGGGCGATGCAGTGGTGAAAGTTATTGCCAGTGACTACCTTTATAAAAGATTTCCTAATTATAAAGAGGGTGAACTATCGAATCTGCGTTCATTTATTGTAAGCGACGAAAACCTTGCGAAAATATCAAGAAGTCTTGGTTTGCATGAAAAAGTAAGAGTTGCAAAAAATGACAAAAGCCTGACAAACAATCTTTCCATTGCGGCCTGCGCCTTAGAAGCTCTAATGGGAGCATTTTTTCTTGCAGGAAAAAGAAAAGAGCTGGGTATGTTTTTTGAAACATACTTTGGACCGCTCATAGAAGATTTGGATAATAATATATTAATTTACAACCCCAAAGCAATTTTGCAGGAATACACACAGAAAGTGACAAAAGAGCTCCCAATCTACGAGCTTGTTTGTGAAAAAGGAGCAGCTCACAAAAAATCTTTTGAAATAAAAGTAATCTACAAAGGTGAAACTCTGGCAACGGGTGAAGGCACCACTAAGAAAGCTGCCCAGCAAGAAGCTGCATTGAAAGCTTGCAGAAAATTAGGTTTATTGGATAAAGATTACAAGTAATCTTTAAAGTGAGCCGATAAGCCATAGAAACTACAAAGGAATTAATAATGGAAAAAATTATTATCGCACCTTCGATTCTATCCGCCGACTTTGCAAATCTGCAAAAAGATATCGAGTTGATTCAAGATAACGGAGCAGACTGGATTCATGTTGATGTAATGGATGGGCACTTCGTTCCCAACATAACAATCGGCGCTCCTGTCGTGAAAGCAATAAAACCTCACGCAACAATCCCGTTGGATGTCCATCTTATGATTGAAAATCCTCAAAACTATGTGGAAGATTTTGTTAAAGCAGGCGCTGATATTTTGACCGTTCACTATGAAGCTACAGGTGATATGACAGAAGATATAATTGGATGTATCAAATCATACGGTATCCGTGCAGGTTTATCAATAAAGCCAAAAACTCCTCCACAGGAAATTTTGAGATACCTCTTGATGGTTGATATGGTGTTGGTTATGACAGTAGAACCTGGTTTTGGCGGACAGTCATTTATGCAGGACTGTGCTGAAAAAATTCCGGTTATTAGACAAAATGCCCCTGAAAATATAATTATACAGGTCGATGGCGGCATCAATACCCAGACAGCAAGAATATGCAGAGAACTCGGAGCAAATTCACTTGTTGCAGGCTCATATATTTATAATGCCGAAGACGTCGAAAAAGCCATCCTATCATTGAAAGAGTAATCTAATTCAAATCAATGTTGACATTCGAAATCTGACTACTATACTTAACATATATAAATAAAGGAGAGCACTATGAAAAAGAAACTTTTAACCGTTATGTTAGCAAGTGCGCTTGCATTAACATT
>JAVBRY010000119.1:0-2506 GCA_031547505.1 Candidatus Gastranaerophilaceae bacterium
GGACATCCAAAAATCATTGGACTTTTATGAAAAACTTTTGGGGCTAAAATTAGCCAAAGTAGTACAACTCGAAGACTCAAAGCTCTATTATATGTCTGACAGGTACGGCGAGGTTCAGATTGAACTTACAGCGAACAATGAAAATCCGCATGACGGTTATCATAACGGAAATGCATTCGGACACTTTGCTTTTGAGACAAACTCTTTCGACGAGTTCAATGCAAAACTCAAAAACCTTGGCTATGAATATCTGTACGAGCCGTTTTACTTAAAAGAAGTAAACACCAGAATCGCATTCTTAAAAGACCCTGACGGCAATGAGATTGAGATTATTGAAAATAAACTGAATCAGTACTAAGCAAAAGTAGCTGTCTTGCCGCAGTGTCAAACTATTGTCATCCTGAAGCGCTAAGTATTTTATCTTAACTAATCGTGGAATATTCAGGATCTATCCCACTGACACAGTATGCACAGAGCTAATTATTCAAATTGGTTAGATACTGAATCAAGTTCAGCATGACGATTTAGTTTAGCATTCAAATTAATAGAAACTCAACAGCCCTAATCCAAAACCACTTTTCTCAAACCCTTAGGCTGATCAGGATCACGTTTCAATATGCTTGCAGTTTCGCAGGCTATTAATTGAAGCGTAATAAGCACCCCGAAAATAGACTTTATCGGCTTGCTGGTCTTAATAGTGATATTCAAATTACAGCAATCGACATTCTCTAACGGACTGATACAAACAATAAGCGGGTCATAGTCCGCAAGAATTTTTTCTATATTCCTTTTCGCCGACACTTCATTTTCATCGTCAATAATAGCAATCACAATAGCCTTGTGGTTCAAACTCGCCACATGCCCGTGCATAAACTCACCGAACGGATAAGCCATTACATTGATATAGGAGGTTTCTTTTATCTTCAAAGCGCCTTCTTTAGCTATCGGATAATAGTTTTTGTTCCCCAGAATAGCGATATTTTGGTACTCTGAAATTGTCTGCGAGACTTCATGTATATGATCAATGTCGTCGATAATCCTTTGTAAATAACCCGGCAGCTTGCTTATTGAGCGCAAATCAACAGAAATATCTTCATTTTTAAAATCCTGTATTTTCAATATTATGAAAAACATACACAACATCTGAGCAGTGAGCGCCTTTGTCGAAGCTATACTCTTCTCTACACCCGCATCTGACTGCAGCTTGTAGTCACACTCTTTCCAGAGCGTAGAGTCTTTCACGTTCGTGATACACATGGTTTTACCACCTAGGCCCTTGATAATATTCAGTGCTTTCAGCGTATCGGACGTTTCACCTGACTGAGATACAAAGATAAAAAGCGTCTTAGGTGTAACAAAATGCCTTTTTTGCATAATAAATTCGCTTGAGTATTCATATTCACACTGCACCCCTGCCATTTCTTTAAATAATGGAGCAGCAACAGCTGCGCAGTTGTATGATGAGCCGCTCGCCGAAATAACTATATTTTCAATATCATTAGGTATATCAATCGCAATTTTGTTATCTTTTGTGACATACATTTCCGTGAGTTTTTTCACAACATCGGGCTGCTCAAAAATCTCCTTTTGCATCATAGACTTCAATCCAAGTTTCATATCTTCTTCCATATTTACCCCTATTCACTCGTAGTTTTCAACAAAGTACTGTCATTCTGTACTTGATACAGAATCTCCGGCTCAGCCGGTCAATTATTATTGTTTTATTATAATAGATTATTTTTGTCCACTTGAAAAGTTACGAAATTTTACTCAACAGCTGTATCGTTGTCATGCCTGCAATGGCAGGCATCGCAGAATCTTTGCAATAAATCGCCACTATTTTGGCCAAGAGCGTTTTCATGCTAAAATCAAACCAAGGAGTATAAGAGAGGACTAGTCAAACATTATGAGTGCTAATCAAGGAATCAAACCAACTACAACAAAAATCAACGCGAACGGAAATTTAGAAATCGGCGGATGCGACTTGGTAGAATTGGCTGAAAAACATGCCACCCCGCTTTATGTCTATGACGAAGCAACAATTCGCACAATCGCAAAAGAATATAAAGAAGCTTTCAAAAGCTACCCGAAAACAAAGATGTTGTTTGCGGGAAAAGCATTCATGACAAAAGCCATCTGCTCTCTCCTTGCATCTGAAGGATTCGGCTTCGATGTTGTTTCTGGCGGCGAAATTTATACAGCACACAGCGCAGGCGTTGATATGTCTACCTGCCTTTTTAACGGCAGCAACAAAACATACGACGAACTTGAAATGGCACTGAAATTAGGTGTCGGAAAAATCTCCGTGGACAATTTCCTTGAATTGTCTTTGTTGAACACTATTGCACAATCCTTAAATAAAAAAGTCGATATCCTTTTAAGAATAACCCCCGGTATCGAATGCCATACCCACGAATATATTCAGACAGGACACCTGGACTCAAAATTCGGCTTTGACTTGACCCAGCTCGACGAAGCCATTGAACTGATTAAAGACGAATACACA
>JAVBRY010000239.1:0-5832 GCA_031547505.1 Candidatus Gastranaerophilaceae bacterium
GATCCTTGATTTAAAAGTAAAAAATAAGATACTTGCTGCACCAAGATTCAAAACTTATTATAAAGAGATTCATGCGGATTATTTCAGCTTCAAGCTGCACGGAGAATATAACTTCTCTCAAAATGAATACCGCAGCCAATACGTCAGTATCTATACACTGCACAAGAATCTTTAATATAACGTCAAAACAATACTGCACCCCGCTGTGTGATTGTAAAAACGAACAAAGACTTTGTCTGAGCGGGGTCTAAATGCGGCTATTTTTAGGATCTATACATTTTATCCCTTAAAATCGTCTCTTTTGCTGCAACACCTAGCCCGATACCGGCTATGACATAAGTCATTAATGCCAGTGCATAGTTATTTTTCAACGGTTTTATCTTAATTAGTTTTTCAGGGAATTTTTTTGCATATTCTTTTGCTGCTTTTATGCCTCGATGTGAAGCCAGAGCTTCCTCTGCAATGGTCGGCACAAATGCAGCAAATCCTAAGAAACCTGCATTGCGTTCGACGAAATTTTGTTTACCATCTTGTCTTTTAGGTGCCATTGAACTCAACAGCAATAGTGCAGTCGGAACTGACGCTGCATACATACGAGAGTTCTGCATAAACTTAAGAACCTTGCCTTTAGTAGCCGTGATTGCGTGCCCTACTTCGTGCAGGATTAAGGATGGTTTACTTTTAGGAGCAACTGCAAGTTTCAGTTTTTCATGGAAAAATGCATTTTCACCTTTTGCGACAGCATCAAATGCCTTTGGTGCTTGATATATTTTTTCCAGCGCCGCCTTATTGGTTTCGCTGACGTACTCAATATTCAAATCAAGTTTATTATTTTTTTTCATTCCCTGAGCAATTTCTTTAATATCCTCAGCGGACGCGAATTCCCTACCCATTTGAAGTTTATAGGAACACCATTTTGAGGCCTTGTTCAAGAACAAAGCTATTGCTTGAAGCAATACTGCTGCTCCGGCAGTTTTACCGACAGTATCTTCATTATTGTATTGCTGATAGCCCGCAGGGCGAGAATAGTTCGGAGCCTGCTGCTGTTGATAATGCAGAGGAAAATTCGCAGGCAGATTGAACGCATACGGCGTGGCGCCGCCTGAGTTCGATGGCTGGTAGAATACACTGCCAGATACATTATTAATGTTCGGTATGTTTGAATTTATCTGAGACATCACAAACCTTCCACTTTATATATAAAACCACAGAGGAAAATTTTTTGTCAGAAAAGCGATATTTTTTAACATTAATTAATGCAATAAAAAAAGACCCCAAACAAATTGGAGTCTTCTTTTTATAAATCGCTTAAAGCAATTAAGCTTTTTTAACAATTTTTATTGCGCTGTCAGGACAAACCATTGCACAAGTACCGCAAGCAATACAAAGTTCAGGATCAGGCTGAACGCAAGGAGTCTGGTAGATACCAGTCACTTTTGACCATCCTAAGCACTTTTCACCTTTGATATTGATAGGGCATTTGATTAAGCATAATCCGCAGCCTTTGCATAAATCATCATAAAGCATCCAGTCAGCTTTGCCTTTTTGCACGCCTTCTACGATTATGC
Organism: Candidatus Gastranaerophilaceae bacterium; assembly: GCA_031547505.1. Lineage (GTDB taxonomy): Bacteria > Cyanobacteriota > Vampirovibrionia > Gastranaerophilales > Gastranaerophilaceae > JAVBRY01. Next base: position 1,569 of record JAVBRY010000239.1, read on the forward strand.
CTGTATATTCTTTAGTTGTCATTATAATTTCTCCTTTTTAAAATACGTCATGCTGAACTTGTTTCAGCATCTCATCATTTATGCGATCCTGAAATAAATTCAGGATGACGTAAAGTTAATTTATTACACAGAGGCCTTAGAAATAAGTTCCATACCTCTTTCAAGAGCTTTGTAGTTCAAATCTCTCAATTCGGGCTTGGCATCAAATTTCTTGCCTAAAGCTAATTCCATTGCATTTTTGATATCATCGATTTTCAATACGTTAGTTGCCGCAATCAGTGTACCCAATACTATGATGTTGAATACTCTTGCGCTCAACTCGTCGTTTGCGATTTTGTTCGCAGGGATTGCGATGAGTTCTTTGCATACCATTTCAGGTTTTTTTGTACAAACAGATGAGTCATACACAACGACTGTATTTTCGTCTACGTATGTAGAGCATCTGTCGATAGCTCTGTCTGAAAGCATAATTACTATGTCGGCTTTTGAAAAACGAGGTTCGCCGATGATTTCGTCAGAAATCTGACAGAAAGCAATCGAAACTCCGCCCCTTTGTTCTACACCGAAGTTTGGAATATATAATACCTGTTTACCGGTTTCATAGCCAGCTTCGACAAGGATTTTCGCAATAGATTGAACGCCTTGTCCGCCTTCGCCTGCCAGTACCATTTTTGTTCTTGCCATTGTTCTCTCCTTATTCTAAACCGTCTCTGACGACAAATTCGTTAACTTCAAAGAAGCTTTCCATTTCTGTCAGTCTGTTCCACGTGTCAGCATTGTTTGTTCTCCAGTTAAGAGGACAAATTGAAAGAACTTCAACAAATGAGAATCCGCCCATTTCAACGTTCTTCAATGCTTTTTTCATGACTGTTTTTAATTTTCTGATATTACCGACAGTCGCTCTTGCAACATATGATTTTTCCTGATCAGCAATAGCAGCAACCATCTCTGCACCTTTAGCAGGTTTGCCTGTTACGGAACAGTCTCTGCCGTAAGGAGTTGTTTCTGTCTTTTGTCCCGGTAATGTAGTAGGTGACATTTGTCCGCCTGTCATACCGTAGTTTGTGTTGTTACACAAAAGAATCAACATATTTTCTGCTCTGACAGAAGCGTTCACTAAGTGCTGTGAACCGATAGCCAAGCCGCCGCCGTCGCCCATATAAGCGATACCGATAGTGCCCGGGTTAGCTCTTGTAACACCGTAGATAACCGGAGTTGTTCTACCGTGGTGTGTTTGAACAGAGTCTACGTTCATATAGTTCCAGGAAAGAAGCGAACATCCGATGTCGCAGCCAAAAACGGCTTTTTCCTGCATATCAAGCTCATCAATAGTTTGAGCAAGGGTTTTTAAGATTATACCGTGCCCGCAACCCGGACAAAATTTACTTGCGCCTACTTCTTTGTTCTGTGACTTAGGTAAATCTGGCGGTAATGTTATAGTTTGTGCCATTTTATAATTCTCCTTTGATAATTTCTGTTAATGCGTGGACTACACTGTAGCCGGCTGTTTAACCATTTGTTCAACTTTAGCTACGATGTCATCACCCGTAACGCCAACACCCATTTTGAAAAGTGTTGAGTAAGGTGTTTGAAGACCGTAGATTTTTTCAAGAACCATTCTCATCAACTGACCGTTAGCTGATTCTGTGAAGAGGATTTGTTTCGCTCTTTCGCAAGCAGCTCTCATAGGTTTAACAGGAAGCGGTCTGATTGTGATAGGTCTGAACAAACCTGCTTTAATGCCTTTTTCTCTTAACGCGTCAACGGCAGTCATTGCAGATCTTGAAACGATACCGTGAGCTACGATAAGAATATCAGCATCATCAGCCTTGTATTCAGCATACTCTTCAATCTCAGGAGCAATTCTGTTGAATTCTTCATCAAATTTATCCAACTCTTCCATCAACTCTTCTTCAAGGTTGAAAGTATTTCTCATGTGAGTAGATTTTCTGTCTACATCAATTTTGCCAGGCGCTCTTAATTGAGCAACACAAGGCTCCATTTTGATTCCTCTTGATGCAGGATCATATAATGTCACAGGTTCTCTCATTTTACCCTGATAGCCGTCAGCTAAAAGGAACGTAGGGAACTTGTATTTCCAAGCTGTGTTGAAAGCTTTAATCATATAGTCGAACAAGTCCTGGTGACCAGCTGTAGAATACACGATTCTGTAGCCTTCTCCATTTCCGCCGAAACATGTCAATGTGGTTTCTTGCTGAGCGTAAATAACGGTAGCTGTAGAAGGACCGCCTCTTTGCATAACTGCGCAAACAAACGGGATTCTCATCATTTCAGCCATGCTCATTGCATCTTGCATGATTACGTTGCCGGGACCCGCAGTAGCTGTGAAAGCTCTCTTACCTGCCAGAATACCGCCGATTGTTGAAAAACCTGCAGAAATTTCATCTTCGGTTTGTAAAAAGCCTGCTTCTGTTTTAGGAAGCAATTTACACCAAGTGTGCATAATTTCGTTCTGCGGTGTAATCGGATAACCGTACATAAATTCAGCTTCTGCAGCATTTGCAGCGTAAGCAAGAACTTCATTTCCGGTTAAAAACATTCTTGTGTCTTTTTCAATAAGTTTTTTTACCATTTCTCCACCTTTTTCGGTTCATGTACATTACTCTTCAATTTTAATACAAACATATTTATTTTGGTACTCGTCTCTATTGTTAGTTGGCTCTCACGGCTGAGGAGACCCCGCACAGACAATATGAATTAAGACAATATAGTTTAGCGCTGCGGGGCGAGCTTGAGTCGTAAGCGAGGTACGAGCTGTACGAATCAGGATACTTGAACAAGTAGAAAAATCTAATTTCGGCGATGCCTCAATTGATTTTTTGTCGATTAAAAAACCCTCATTTCGGGCTATAAACAGGTATAGTGAATTTTATCACGGTTTCTTTTTGGCATGACGAATTTGTTAATTAAAATTTGTTGAACTATAATTTTGGTATGAAAAGATTTTTTTATGTATTTATAGTTTTTGTTTTTATGTTTAGCCCTGTATTTGCTTCTGATGAACAAGCAGATTCCCGAGCAGATGTTAGAGAACAGGTCAGACTTTTTTATAATACAAATAAAATAGACGAGTGCCTTGCGGCGATGGTGCAAATCCCTGACGCAGATAAATCGGCAGAGGAGTGGCTCTTGATGGCAAATATCTCTCAAGACAGAGATAAACAGGTGGATGCGATATACTACTTGCAAAGAGCTATTATGAAAGATTCAAAATTCTATAAAGCTTATTATAATTTGGGCAATATATATATGGATAATGGCAGCACACAGCTCGCGATGGAGAATTATAAAAAAGCTATTAAGTATAAAAAGGATTTTGCTTACGGTTATTATAATTTGGGCTGCTGCTATCTGAAAAATGAGAGCTATAGACTTGCGCGTTACAATATAGGGATGGCTATTAAGTCTAACCCTGAAGAACCTGTTTTTTATTACAATATGGCTTATACATATAAAAAATTAAAAAACGAGAAGCGTGCGGCTGAAGTCCTGTCTATGTACGAAGAATTGATGAACAGGTAACTGTTTTTCAGCTGTAAAAATCCAAAAACTGCGGTATTAATTAGACAGGTGGGTAATATCCTAATGGGACAAATTAGTATTTAATTGTCCTATAACATTTAATTACCCAGACACGATCCAGCTATTTACCCGACAACAGTCGGGTTTTTGTTTTATTTGCGACTGAATCTCAACAAATCACAATCTTTGCGTTTAGCGGGGGAGACAGCTCATTTCAGGTAACCCAATACACATAGCCCAAACCAACCCAAACACACCAATTTCTCAACCGAAGGCAATAGGCTCACACAAAACAAACACCATAATCTACGCATCACAGCAACACTAAAATAACTATATGTTATTGGGTTGCATGAAATGAGCCTAGGAGGAGCGGTCTTTCATTTTTGCAAAACAATAAGTATTTAATCGAGTATTGTACAGTATGCTATTGTGCCAATACCTTCATACAACAACCTTGTTTGTTTTCACACTCAAAGCTTAGAGCATATTTCTTACCATATTCATCCACAAGATAAAGTGCACCTGTATCTTGTCCACACATACCCAGATGCTTCTTTATACAGTGTTTTGTGGCCATTAGGGTTTTGCCATGATTCGATTTAGCTGTCAATTCAAACGCTTCTTCTGTGACAACTGCACTGCATTCTTCGTAGAACGCTTTGGCTAGCCTATTCGAAACATTGTATGAATAATCCATCTCCTTGAACGGATATTCACA
>JAVBRY010000072.1:0-11455 GCA_031547505.1 Candidatus Gastranaerophilaceae bacterium
AAGCGATTCAAGAAGGATTTTGTATCCTACTTTTTCGTCATCTGTCTTATATCCACAAGAATCAACGTTTTTCTCCATCTCTTGCATAATGCGTAAGAGAGCTACGCCGCCTCCAGGTACGATACCTTCTTCTTTTGCGGCTCTTGTAGCGTTAAGGGCGTCTTCGATTCTCAATTTTCTTTCTTTGAGTTCAACTTCAGATGCTGCACCCACTTCGATTACGGCTACGCCGCCTGAAAGTTTTGCGAGTCTTTCTTGAAGTTTTTCTTTATCATATTCAGAGTCAGATGTTTCGATTTGACGTTTGATTAACTTGACTCTTTCTTCAACTTTTGATTTTGTTTCGTCACCGACAACAATTGTTGTGTTATCTTTTGTCACAGTTACACGTTTTGCTTTTCCCAGCATTTGAACAGTGATGTTTTCTAATTTGATGCCCAATTCTTCAGTGAACATCTCACCGCCTGTTAATACAGCGATATCTTCAAGCATGGCTTTTCTTCTGTCGCCGAATCCAGGTGCTTTCACCGCAACCGCTCTTAAAACTTTTCTCATTGTGTTTACAACAAGTGTTGCCAAAGCTTCACCTTCAACGTCTTCAGCGATGATGAGCAGCGCGCGTCCGTCTCTTGCAACCTGCTCCAAGATAGGTACAAGGTCAGCAATCAGGTTAACTTTTTTGTTTATACAAAGTACGTAAGCATCATCAAGAGTGGATTCCATTCTCTCAGCATCAGTAACGAAGTAAGGTGAAATGTAGCCCTTGTCGAACTGCATACCTTCAACTACTTTCAGGTTTGTACCGAAAGATTTTGATTCTTCAACAGTAATAACGCCGTCGTGTCCTACTTTTTCCATAGCATCAGCAATCAACTCACCGATTTCACTGTTGTTACCGGCTGAAATTGTAGCAACCTGAGCCAGTTTTTCTTTTGAATCTACAGGCTGAGACATTGCTTTGATTTTTTCTACTGCAACCACAACACCCTTGTCCATACCGCGTTTCATACACATTGGGTTAGCGCCTGCAGTAAGGTTTCTCAAGCCTTCTCTTACAACAGCTTGAGCCAATACAGCAGCGGTAGTTGTACCGTCGCCTGCTACATCGTTTGTTTTTGAAGAAACTTCTTTAAGAAGTTGCGCGCCTGCATTCTCCAGGCCGTCCTCAAGTTCGATTTCCTTTGCGATAGTCACACCGTCGTTAACGATTTGAGGTGCGCCGAATTTCTTTTCTAAGATTACATTACGGCCTTTAGGACCGATAGTGATTTTTACGGCATCTGCAACTGCGTCGATACCTTTTAATAAGCTCTTTCTGGCTTCTTCATTAAATACTATTTTCTTTGCCATTTTATTCTCTCCTTGATTAATTCTTTATGTCATTCTGAGCCCCTTGTGGGCGAAGAATCTTTGGATTTTGCAGAGATTCTTCGGTCATTATATTCCCTCAGAATGACAACTGATTTTATTTATCCTTCCAATACCCCTAAAACGTCTTTCACAGAAACGATTTTAAGGTTTTTGTCATCCAGTTTAACATCTGTTCCCGAATATTTTGCGAACAAAACGATGTCGCCTACTTTGACTTCCATTTCATCTTTTTTGCCGTCCTCAAGAGTTTTTCCCGGTCCAACAGCAATAACTTCACCTTTTTGTGGTTTTTCTTTTGCAGAGTCTGGAATAAAGATTCCGCCTGAAGTTTGTTCAGTGTCATCGATAACTTTGATTACGATTCTGTCTGCAAGTGGTCTAATAGCCATAATTTTCCTCCTATATAACTTTGTACTTACATTACTTTTATATCATCTTGAATCAATAATACCTTAAACATTAATTATTTTTTAATAATTTGCTCTACTCTATTATTTGACATTTCACTGATAAAAAGCGAAAATGAGAAGGTACAATTTGCAGATATTTTTGGATAGTTAAGTAACAAATTGTAACAAGGTAAGGTGAAATTTGTAAATTTTTAGTTTCATCTGACTTTATAAACATGTGTGAAAGCTAAAATGAAAACTAATAGGTAGGTTTATATGTTTAATCTCAAGAATTTGAAGATCGTGAAAGAATTGAAATCTGTCAGGCCTAAGCTAAAGTGGCTTATGTTCTCGCAGGTGCAGGACTACAAAATCAATTCGAAATATATAGATATAATTTGCGAAGACACTGACAGTCAGTCCAGTGATGCAAAATTAGAGGCAATGGTCAGAGAGTCATTGATCAAGGAATTTTCACCGAGCGTTACGAAGATGAAATCGTATGAATTTTTAGTTGATGCGGTGGTACATAATTTGAAAAAACAACAACTTGCAGCTATCGATGCAAGAGAAGATGTTTCGTAAAAGAGGATGAAGAAAAAGTCTTTGAGCTTTTTCCACAGCCCCGAAAATATAGAAAAAGTTTAAAAAGCCCGATTTAATTGTCGGGTTTTTTATTGGGCTGGGTTTCAATTAAGTTCTCGCCCTTTGGGGAGAGAGAAATTTTTCAATGCGAATGAAATGAGTATTAGAAAAATGTGTGAGGGGTGAAAAACAATATTTATTTTTTAAAAGACCCCTCACCCGCTTTTCAGATTTTCGTTACACTCAAATCGAAAACCTGACCTCTCCCCAAGGGGCGAGGATAAAAATGCAAGCTAGTACTTAAAGGGAATGTATTTCATCGAGATTAGCCTCAAAATAGTTATTGTAGCCGACCAAGGTATATCCAATACAGTTCTTTTAGGAGGTAAAATGAAATACTTAATTAGAAAACCCGATACATTCATGACAAATTTGAATGACGAAATAAACTCGATTTTAACAAGAAGTTTCGATAGTGTTTTTCCTGAATATGTGCTTGAGAAAGAAATGAAAGGTCTTTCTCTGCCTGTAGACCTGCAGGAATTAAGTGACGAATACAAAGTCAAAGTCGAAATGCCCGGTATTAAAAAAGAAGATTTGGACATCGAGCTCAACAAAAACTACGTGAAAATCTCTGCTGAAAAGAAAGAACAAAAAGAAGAAAAGAATAAAAAGTACCACAAAACTGAATTCAGATACGGAAACTACGCCAGAACTGTTTATTTCCCTGAAGAAATCAATATAGAAGAAGCGAAAGCCAATGTAGAACACGGTATTTTGAACTTGGAACTCCCAAAACTCAAAAAAGAAAGCGGGCAGACCAAAAAACTCGAAATAAAATAAATTAGTTGTCATGCCTGCGCAGGCAGGCATCGCACAGTCTTTGACGTTGATACCAAACTACAGAATCGATAAAAACAAACAGGATGAGCCCATAAGCTCATCCTGTTTTAATGAGAATGTTGGCATTGCTCCCTCTCCCCTTGGGGAGAGGGTTGGGGTGAGGGGTTAAAGGCGAAGCAAAACCAAAATTAAGGGTAAGACTGTGTAAAAATCTTCCTTAACTTAAGTATACGAATTATTGTGCAAAGCAGGATTTTATTGTAATTTTTAGTAATGAGCAAGTCTGAAATTAATTATATAAACAGTATCGATGTCGACATAAATAAAGCAACGCCAATGCTTAAGCAGTTTCTTGAAATCAAGAAAGATAATCTTGATACTCTTTTGCTTTATCGAATGGGCGATTTTTATGAGACATTTTTTGAGGATGCGCTCGTGCTATCGAGGGATTTGGAGATTACTTTAACAAGCCGTGAGGGTGGTGAACTCGGACGAATCCCGATGGCAGGAATCCCTGCAAAAGCTATCGACAACTACATGCCCAAATTACTTGAAAAAGGTCACAAGATTTCTATCTGTGAACAGCTTGAAGACCCTGCTCAGGCAAAGGGATTGGTCAAAAGAGACATCATAAAAACCATAACAGCAGGGACTTTGACGGAAACTAATCTTTTGAATTCCACGTCTAATAACTATCTTGCGTCTGTGATGTATGACAAAAAGACTGATTTGTATGGTTTTGCGTATACGGATATTTCAACGGGCGAGTTTAAGGTTACACAGACTACGTTTGAACAGCTGTTGAGCGAGTTGGCGAGAATCAAGCCGTCAGAATTGGTTGCGCCCAAAGTCACGCAAAAAGTTCTGCCGTTTCAGATTGTGCCTGATGAGAAGGCAGATTTGCCTGATGAAATAATAAATAACTACAATTGCTCCAAAATGAGCTATAACGCTTTTGATGCGGATAGAGCGGAAAGTAATTTAAAAGAAATTTTTAAATTGAAATCGCTTGATGCGTTCGGGTTTGAGCAGTTTAAAACGGGTTTTCAGTGTGCCGGGGCTATTATTGAATATCTTTACCGTACACAGAAAGAGAATTTTCCTAAGTTTGAAAGGATTGATTCATATAGCCTGAGCGAGTTTGTGTCGATTGATTCGAATACAAGACGAAACCTTGAACTTACAGAAACTTCCCGTGATAAGGCAAAAGTCGGCAGTCTTCTGTGGGCAGTTGATAAAACAAACACAAATATGGGTGCGAGGCTCTTGAAAAAATGGCTGCATCAGCCGTTAAAGAACGCCGATAAAATCATAGAACGCCAAAATGCTGTTGGGGAACTTATTCAAAACACAGCATCAAGAATTAAGTTAATCAATCTTCTTGACAGAGTTTATGATATTCAAAGATTGTCTTCGAGAATAAGCAACAACAGTGCGAACCCTAAGGATTTTCTTGCTTTAAAAGAAACATTGAATCTTTTGCCTCAATTGAGCGAAGTTTTAAAAACATATAACTCAAAACAGTTTTCATTGTTGGCTAAAGACCACTCTAATATTTTAGAGTTTTCTGAAATAATTGAAAAAACGATATCTGAAGATGCGCCTATCACAATAAAAGAAGGCAACATCATAAAAGAAGGTGTCTCGGGCGAGCTCGACAACTACCGTGATTTATTGACCGGCGGAAAAAATTGGCTTGTAACTTATGAAAACGAACTCAAAGAAAAAACCGGGATAAAATTCTTAAAAGTAGGTTTCAGCAGAACATTCGGCTACTTTATAGAAGTTTCAAACTCAAACATAAATATGGTTCCTGACACATTCATTCGCCGCCAAACCCTTACAAACGGCGAAAGATACATAACAGAAGAACTCAAACATCACGAATCAGACGTTCTTTCGGCAGAGTCAAAATCCACAGAGCTTGAATATAAAATGTTCACGGACCTTCGCGAATACTCAAAAGAGTTTGTAGAGCCGGTGAGAGAAATTGCGGATGCTATTGCAAGGCTGGATGTTCTGGTTTCGTTTGCAATTTGTGCGATTGAAAGCAAGTTCACAAAGCCCGAAATCACTGAATCTAACGAACTTTTCATCAAAGAAGGGCGCCACCCTGTTCTTGAAAAGCTTTTGCCTATGGGGCAATACGTAGCGAACGACTTGAAACTCGTTGCGGACAAAGCTTCTTCGGATGACACTCAGTTTATGATTTTGACAGGTCCTAACATGGCGGGTAAATCCACATATATGCGCCAGAATGGACTTATTGTTATACTTGCTCAGATTGGAAGCTATGTTCCTGCTGAATATGCCAGAATCGGCATCGTGGACAAGATTTTCACCCGTGTCGGTGCTGTGGATGATTTGTCTTTGGGGCAGTCTACATTTATGGTCGAGATGAATGAAACGGCGTTCATTTTGAATTCTGCTACAGACAAGAGCCTTATTCTGCTTGATGAAATAGGCAGAGGAACAAGCACGTATGATGGTGTTGCTATTGCGTGGAGTGTGGCGGAATACCTTGCTACACAAGTAAAATCTCGCACAATATTCGCTACACACTATCATGAATTGAACGTTATGAGCGATATGTTCCCACAGATAAAGAATTACAGGGTCACAATCTCTGAAAACGAAGGCGATATAATATTCTTGAGAAAAGTAATTGAAGGCTCCGCAAGCAAAAGCTATGGTATTCAGGTAGCAAAAATGGCGGGATTACCGTCGGCTGTTGTCAATAAGGCAGAAGAGTTGATGACAAAAATGCAGGTTGATTACTCAAAAGATTTGTCTGTCAACAAACGCAGAGCAAAATCCGTTACGCTTGAAGTTCCTCAATTGACGCTCGGATTGACCGAATAGGCATGTTCCCCTGCGTCATTGCGAGGAAGTTTACGACCGAAGCAATCCAGGAATAAGCTTGAAATAAGATTATAATATACAAGCTGTCGTACTTTAATTAATGTGATTGTCTGGATTGCCACGCTCCTGCGGGTCGCTCGCAATGACGTGCTAATAATACCAGAAACCCAACCGACTATGTGATTTAACATTATATCAGTGCTAAAATAGTGCACATGTTAGAGCATTTGAAAAAACTAAAATTCGACAACAGCGAAAAAATTCAGGCGTTTTTGAAAAGAAATACGTCGTTCACATTGACGGGATTGACTTCGTTCCTGCGGCTGCTAGTTTTGGCAATGACAGCAGGACAGAAAAAGGTTGTCTTTGTTACAAATACCGAGCAGAGCTGCCTGAAATACAAACATGACCTTGAAAAGTTTTTTGATATTGAGGCGAAAATCTTTCCGTATCAGGATATTTCTACCTATGAGGGAGTCGAACCGAACCTTTATAAATACGCCGAGCAGGTGGAGTTAATAAGACAATATTCTGTTGACATTCAGACTCAAAAATCTGACGTCACCCTGACCTTGATTCAGGGTCGCAAAGATTATGCGATTCCGAAACAAGTTCGGAATGACGTACATTTAGATGTTATTTTGATACCTATAAAGGCGCTTTTAGAAAAATTTCCTGATAAGGATTTTTATGAAAATAACCTTATAAAAATTAGCGTGGATGATGAAATCGACCTGACAAAACTCACAAAAAACCTTATAAATTTAGGTTATAAAAGAGTTACGATGGTTAGTGATATCGGTGAATTCAGTGTCCGAGGAGATATTATTGATGTATTTTCGTTCTCACAATGCCCTGTGAGGATTGAACTTTGGGGTGATACGGTCACTGATATCAGGTATTTCAACAACGAAACGCAACGAAGCATTGAAAAGGCTAAAAGTGTTGAGATTCTGCCTGCATACAAGTTTATTCTTGATGAAAATAATATCAAAACCTTTAAACAAGAGCTTGCACAGGAAATTAAAAATATTGAAAACAAAGACAACGCTGACATTCTAAGAACAAAACACGATGAAACTGTTGAAATGCTTGATAACGAGGGGTATTTCGATGGGATAGATTATTTTCAGCCTTACTTTAACAATGATACAAAGAGCTTCATTGACCTTATCGGCAAGGACTTTACGGTTATTATGGACGAGTCGTCCGAGGTCTTCACAAGGTTTGAGCAGATTGCACAGAATTATAACAAGCAGATAGCCGAAAATACGGATAAGGTTTTAAACCTGCCTTTGAAAAATAAGGCACATATTGAGTTTGAAGGGTTTCAAAATTCAATTGCTTCAATGCAGAAAATATTTTTGGACAACTTTATTGATACCGTTTCAGACTATACAATTGAGTTTACGAGCTCTTTGATTCCTAGTTTTTCATCAAAAATTGAGGACATCATTGTCTATATCGAAGAGAATCTGAAAAAGAAAAATACAGTTGTTGTTGCAACCGACTATAAAACAAGACTGGAAGAGATTTTCAGAAACTTTGAGATTCCGTATTCCGAGAAATTCGAGGGTCACAGCAGTGTTTATTTGACGGATAATTTGGCTCTTGGCGGCTCTTATATTGAGGATTTTGACCTGATTGTTCTTACTGACAAGGAACTCTTTAACAAAAAATCAAAAGATATCACTGCCCAAAAGAAAAGCTATTTTAAGGAAAAAGCCGAATATATCGAATCCATAAACGACATAAAAGAGGGTGAGTTTGTTGTCCACCATATCCACGGGGTCGGGATGTATAAGGGACTTTCGAAACAGGAATTTGACGGGCAGCTGAAAGACTATCTGACAATAGAATATGCACAGGGCGATAAACTTCACATGCCTGCCGAGCAAATCAACATGCTCAGCCGTTTTCGAGGTGCAGGTGCGACTCATCCTCATCTTTCCAGAATGGGAGGAAATGATTGGCAAAACACAAAATCTCGCGCCAAAAAGGCGATTGAAGATATCGCAAAAGACTTGCTCAGACTTTATGCGAAGCGTGAAGTCTCTGAGGGAATTACTTTTGAGCCTGATACAGTATGGCAGTATGAGATGGAAGATGCCTTTGAATACACCGAAACGCCTGACCAAATGAAGGCAATTCAGGACACAAAATCGGATATGGAAAAACAAAAACCGATGGACAGGCTTATTTGTGCGGATGTGGGGTTTGGTAAGACAGAAGTTGCTATCCGTGCGATATTTAAAGCTGTAATGTCCGGTAAGCAGGCAACAGTTGTAGTTCCGACGACGATTTTAGCGTTACAGCATTTTCAAACTATTTCAGAAAGATTCAAACCGTTCCCGGTTAAGGTCGAGCTGCTTTCTCGCTTCAGAACTGCAAAAGAGCAAAAAGAAACGCTTAAAAATCTCATAAATGGCGAGTGCGACGTTGTTATCGGAACGCACAGACTTCTCCAAAACGATATTGTGTTCAAGGATTTGGGTTTGCTTGTGATTGATGAAGAGCACAGGTTCGGGGTTAAGCACAAAGAAAAACTCAAAATGCTTCGTAAAGATATTGATATTCTCAGCATGTCGGCGACTCCTATCCCAAGAACGCTCTATATGTCACTCTCGGGCATAAAAGATATGAGCGTGATGAATACTCCCCCTCGGAACCGTCTTCCGATAAAGACTTTTGTCGGAGTGTACAATGAGACTTACGTAAAAAATGCTATAAATCACGAACTTGAACGTGATGGGCAGGTATTTTTCCTCTATAACAGGGTCGAGACGATTTATGAGTTCGGATCTGAGCTTCAAAAAATCGTTCCCAATGCAAAAATCGCCGTCGCTCACGGGCAAATGGACGAAAAGACGCTTGAGAAAATAATGGTGGAATACGCTGAACACAAATACGATGTGCTTCTTTGCACGACCATTATTGAGTCAGGGCTTGATATTCCTAACGCAAACACAATGATAATCTATGATTCTGACAAGTTCGGGCTTGCACAACTTTATCAATTGCGAGGAAGAGTCGGACGCTCGGAAAGGCAAGCTTACTGCTACTGCTTCTACAGACAAAAGAAAGAACTTACGCCCGAAGCCACTCAAAGACTCTCTGCAATAAAGGAGTTCTCAACGCTTGGTGGAGGATACCAGATTGCATTGAGAGATATTGAAATCAGGGGTGTCGGAAATATTCTTGGTACAAAACAGCACGGACATATGGCGAATATTGGTTTTGATACATACTGCCAGCTTCTTGAAGAAACGATAAACGAACTTAACAATACCGAAACTGAAAAACCTGTTCAAACTATTGTGGATATTAACGTTACAGCATTTATTCCTGATGAGTGGGTCGGTTCAAAAGAACAGAAGATGATAGAGTACAAGCGTCTTGCTGATGTGAAGACAGTTCAGGAGTTGGAACTTATCCATGATGAATGGAAAGACAGGTTCTCGAAAATACCTGAGTCTGTTGAGAATTTAATAAGGCTTGTTCATATCAGACTCCTTGCTTCACAGGCGAAATCGGCGCTTATTCGAGAGACGCCTGATAATATCCGGATATACCTGCCGTACACAAAAGCGGAGTGGAACATAATAGCATCGCGATTGGAAAGAAATATTACAAAATATATAAAATACACTATTGCCCCAAAGTCGTGCCAAGAGGGCAATTCAATACTTCTTCTCGATAATGCTATTCTGAACTTTGATGAAGTATTTAACATATTGTCGGATTTATTTTATTATATAAATAAGATAAGTTACGAGTATTATAATAATCAATAGTTATAGAAACGAGGAGTTCAATGAAGAAAATAAAATTGTTTGCAACGATTGCAATGGCAACTTTGCTGATGTGCGGTTGTATCAATAAAAACGCGGTAGTTATGGTAAATAACGAAGCCATTACAAAACAGCAGTACGAAAAAGCGTTCGACGCAGTAGCTAATAACTCAATGTTCTCTCAAATGGGTATTGATTTGAAAAAAGATCCGAACAGCTTCTTACATTTGATGCTTAAAGAAAGAGTAATCAACGAACTTACGGTGAAATCTCTTCTCGATCAGGAAATCAAAAAGAGAAATATCAAAGTTTCAAGCGATGATTTAAACAATGAAATCAAAAATATAATCGACAAAATCGGCTCAAAAGAAAAATTCAATGAGCTGTTGAAACAAAATGGTGTGAGTACAACACAATTCAAAAAAGATCTTACTGACGAAATCAAAGTAAGAAAGCTCGTAGACAGTCTTTCAGTTGTTTCAATCAGCGATTCTGAATGTAAAAAATTCTACGACCAAAACAAAGACAAATTCAAATACCCTGACAAAGTCAGAGCTTCTCATATCCTTGTCAGTGCTAATGCAGACGAATTGAAAGCAAAATTTACTTCAGAAAATGATAAAAAATTAACTCCTGCCCAAATTGATGAAAAAGTAAAAGCAGAGATGGCAGCTAAACTTGAAAAAGCTAAAAAACTTCTCGCTGAAGTTCAAAAAGATAAATCACAGTTTGCAAAAATTGCAAAAGACAACTCTGACGACACTATCAGCGCTAAAGAAGGCGGCGACCTAGGTTTCTTCGGTAAAGAAGAAATGGTAGGACCGTTCTCGGCTAAAGCATTCTCTTTGAAGCCAAACACAATCAGCGACATCGTTGTGACACCATACGGTTATCACATAATCATGGTTACTGACAGAAAAGCTGCAGGCATGGAGCCGTTTGAGAAAGTAAAACCTGAAATCAAAACATACCTTGAAAATCAGGAAAAAGTAAAAGTTCTCCAACAGTTTGTTGAATCTTTGAAAAACAACGCAAAGATTCAGTATGTTGATCCGAGCTTCAATCCTGAAATTATCCAAAGACAGCTGATGGAGCAGGCTAAAAACAATCCTGCATTGATGGAATCTCAGCAGTCTGCTAAGGAATAGCGGATTCGCGGTGCCAAAACACAAAATAGAAAATATTGCAATTGGTGGGCTTGATAGCCCACCATCAATATAAAATAGACAGTAGGGTGGGGTCCCTACCCCACCAATAATGATAGGGAAAGCAAAATTGGATAAAGCTTTAAAAACAAGTCTGTATTCTTTAATTGACAAATTTCAAGACGCCAAGATTCTCGTAGTAGGCGACATTATTCTCGATGAATATCTATGGGGAAAAGCCAGCAGGCTTTCTCCTGAGGCGCCTGTACCTATTCTTGAGGTTAAGAACAAAACCTACCTCCCGGGTGGTGCGGCTAACGTTGCGAATAATATTGCTTCAATAGGCGGGAAAGTTTGGCTCTCAGGTGTTATCGGTGACGATATGTATTCGGATTTGATTCTGAATTTGCTTGAGAAAAACAATATTAACAACGACTTTGTTATCAAGGATTCTTCACGTCCGACTACG
>JAVBRY010000240.1:0-9417 GCA_031547505.1 Candidatus Gastranaerophilaceae bacterium
GATATAAGGATCAAATTTGGTTTTCGAAATCTTGGACATATCTATTAAAAGAGTCTGCTCTTTATAACCCGTACACCAATGATAGAGTCTGGTGATTATTTTGTCTATGTTATCTGATAAGTTCATTTATTAGTCCCGTAAACTCGTCAACAACCTCGTGGCTCCATTTTTTGCCGGATTCTTTTTGTATGACATCTATAATCTTTTCATCAGACATAGCTTTTCTGTAAGGTCTGTCTTGTTTCATAGCGGAATATGCGTCTATCAGAAGAACAATCTGAGAGGTAAGAGGAATTTCAGTGCCTGATTTTTTATGAGGGTATCCTGAGCCGTCCCAGTTTTCATGGTGGTTTTCAATAATCGGGATAACGTCCGTGATGGATGTTATTGGCTGTAAAATCTCTCTTGCGGCAATAACAGGGTGCTGCTGGATGCGATTTTTTTCATCTTCAGTCAGAGGTGCTTTTTTATTGAAAATCTTTTCCGGCACCATTATATTTCCTATGTCATAAAGAAGTATTGCAATTTTCATGTTATCGATATCTTCTTTAGGAATCTCGAGTTTTTTAGCTAAAGAAATAGCAAGCTGAATTTTTTCTTTTGTTGCACCATTTTGGAAAGAAATGTTGTATGTCTGTGACATCATATCTACGATAGAGTACATTGTGTCTTTTGATTCTCTTGTTTGAAGCGGTTTGTCCTGAATTGATTCAAGCTTTGTGGTCATTTTGGTTGCGACATTTTCAGGGATAGGTACACGGTGTTTTGTTAATATATCCATAAATGCACTGAATGCCACTTCATGCCATGTTTCTTCAGCGGCGGATTTTGCAAGCGTAACCTGATTTCTACCATTGATTTTTGAACGATACATAGCGTGGTCAGTCATTTCAAGCAGCTCATCAAGACTGTTTGAATGTTCCGGGTATGTTCCTACGCCGATACTTGCTGTAATTCTTCCGACTTCTTCAACGTGGTACTCTTCGATAGCTGTACGAATCCTTTCTGCTGCTATCATTCCGCCGTGCGAATCAATACCCGGCAGAAGAACACTGAACTCTTCTCCTCCCAATCTTGCAGGGATATCTATAGAACGTGCGTTCTTTTTCAGAACTTCTGAAATGGCGACGATTGCATCATCACCTGCAGCATGTCCGTGTGTATCGTTGATTTTTTTAAGATAATCTAAGTCTAAGCTGATAACAGTAAACGGCTGATTCAACCGCTGCGCCCTGTCTAACTCTTTTTGCAGCTCTTCATTAAAGTATCTTCTGTTGTATAGGCCTGTTAAAGAGTCTGTTACGGCTTCTTTTTTGATTGTTTCAAAAAGGTTTGCGATAGTTATTGCCATTTCAACCTGATTAGCGAAAAGGCTTAAGAAGTTTAGTTCTTTTTCCGTTACCATATCTCTTGGCGAGAAAATCATCATTATGCCAAAAGGGGTTTGGGATTGAAACAAGGGGATTGTTATCAGATTTCTGCTTACGCCAAGTTTGTTTATTTCGTTAACCTGTTCAATAGGAAAATCCCTGATGAGTGAATTTATATTATTCAAATAATCCCTAGTGAAAAGTATTTTCTTTTCTTTTATACATTTTACCAGTGTCGAATTTTCGTCATACGCCAGTCGAAGGTCAATCAGGCTGCCGCCAAAGAAGCTTTTTAGTTTGGTAAGTATAGGCGCTTCTGAATAAGCACGAACATTAAAATACAGCCCGTTTTCATCTTCATTGAGCTTTAAGATGGTACTGTTTATATATCCCATCTCGTTGTGAAGAGAGTTCACGAGTTTGTCCAAGACTGTCACAAGAGGTTCTGACGAATTCATCAAGTCCCACACATGCTTTAAGGTCAAAAATGCCTTATTCGCCTGATCGAGTTCCTGGGTTCGTTCTATAATCTCCTGTTCCAGAGCTTGGTTACGCTCGTATATCTCCATGTATTCTTGCTTGTTGGAGGATATACTGTATTCGACTTCGTTCACCTGTCGGACGAAATCTTTAATCTTATTGAATATTTCCATAAACCAGTTTGGTAAGTATCTGTAACATTATGATTATACTATGTTTTTAGCTTAGAGGTAAGATGTGATCTAAGTTTCGGTGTGAAATTTCTATTCTCATCTGCCTGAATGCTGTTTTCTTCTTTTTCATATACATGGGGTATATCTTAAGAAATATTTACAAAAAATGGCAAGATTTTAAACTTTTTGGTGGAGTGAAAAATTCTTAAAATTTAATATTATAGATAAGTTGAAAATCGTCGTAATAAATAATTATCAAAGGATTCCCGTATATGAATATGAGCAAAAAACAAGCATCAAAAATACGTCAGTCAATTCTAAAGTACAATACAGAGTTATTGCGTCTTCAGCCTAAGCTGGATTCATCCGAAGAGGTGAATGTTAAGTATAATAAAATTTTAATTCAAAAGGCGATGCTGAAACAGGAGCTTGATGAAATTCAAAAACCTATTCTGAAAAAAGTTATAGACATGTTCAAAAATAAAAAAGAAAAAATGATTAGTGATTATTTCGCGTCTTAAATTTCATTTCAGTCAATTTTCTGTCGTTTTTATGCCCCGCCCAAAATAAAATCGATAATTTATGGCTTTCTTCAAGACGCCACCTCACCCCAGCCCTCTCCTCACAGGCGAGGGAGAATAATTAAAATAAATATATAGCATCGGGGTGACAATATTCTAGTCTTCAGCCTGCAATGTTGATAATTTCAGCATTTTCATTATGTTTTATACATGTTTTATTTTTATGTTGAAGTCATTGTTAACAGCTATGTAAACAATTGTAAACTAACTACTCCTAATGCTAAAGTTCCAGGCTTTGTAAGTCGATATATAAATTACAAAAGGAGTATTTGATTATGGGCCTGAGCGCGTCTGAAGGCAGATTTTTGTGCCTTACAGCAAGAAAATCTAATATAGAATTTGAAGTTCAGCGACTGACACATGCTAAGATCCAGCTTGCCGACCAGATGGACTTTGTCCAAGATGAGTGGGGATATGGCTCAAATATTCAGCATTTGTACTATTCTGCAAATGGTACTGGCGGTATTACTTCAGACATGCCTAGATTGAGTTACCAGTTTGTAAAAAACAAAGAAGCATTTGGCTATGATGTTCGAGTTGTGGATCAAAACAACAGAATGGTTGTTCCTACATTACCTGAAACTTTTAATCCTGATGAGGATACAGAAGACAGATATTTGATTGATCCTAATGTGTATCAAGCTGATTACTTCGAAGATAAAATTAAATACGGTGAGTGGATAATTCAAGTAGCTGATCCATTGTCTGAAGCCGGATGGAAAAGCATGGGCGTTACAGATTCTCCGGTCATTTACCAAGGCACTGACCAAGAAGATTTTGCAAGAGCAGAAAGCGAATACAATGCTGATGTTGAGCGCTTGCATAGAATTGATAAACGCTATGACGCTAAGATAAATCAGCTTGTATCAGAACAAAAAGCTATCGAAACCGAGATGGAATCAGTAAAAAAAGTTATAGACAAAAACATCGAGGAGACCTTTAAAACATTCGGCTAAAGAGGTTTTAAAGAATTCAAATCAAAACACGGTGAATAAGCCCCAACCCTCTCACCGGACTCAGTATAAGTAGTATAATCAAAAAAGTCATAAAGGAGTTTAGAATCTATGGAATTTGTATTAATCCAATTAAGTTGTGTAAGTATCTCAAGTGCAATTGTGGCTCTCGCTTTGAAATTTGTATCTGTTAACTTTATTACAAGAGATTCTCTTGTTCCTGTATTCGCTACAGTACAAAGACCTTGAGCTCCGACTTTAGCAACTATATCAGACGATAGTAACATTAAGTTAGTGTCCAATCTGTCTTTACCACCAATTAAATAAGGATGTGCTTTCATTGCATCCGTTATATCCGAGCTTTGAATTATAAGATTCAGAAAACCTACAGCAAGATTTACCAGTGATGTTGCCCAATTGGGAGCCATACGTCCGTCAAGTGTGAAGTGCATTTCTTCTTTTTCTTCGCACAGGTCTTTGATTTTTTTGTAGACAGCTTTTTGCAACGGGTGGTCTTTATCAAGGTATGTTTTTATATCCCAGTTGTTTTGTTTGCACAAAAGCAGCATAAGAATATGTTTGCCCGAACAGTTGTTGTGAAGTTTAGAGAAGTTTTTAAGATTTTCAAAATTGTTTAAAGGTGCAATAGCAGGACACTGCATATCACTTTCGTTAAAGCCCCCTTTTTTGAGCAGTTTTTTAAGGATTTCTATATGAACCTTTTCTCCGGCATGTGAAGCACAGCACACTGCTATTTCTTCGGATGTGAGGTTGTAGTGTTTTATTGTTTCATAATCATCAATCAAGCTTGCTTGCAAGGGCTTGGCGCAGGAACGATGGAAGAAAGGATAGCCGTTTGTTTTGCCTATTGAGGATATTTTTTTATCGGCATTGCAATGCACTATAAAGCCGTAATGTTCTGTTTCTACATAACCGCTTCTTTTTTGTTGTAACAATAGTGCAGGTTTGAAATCTCTTTGTGTCATGCTTTTTTGTTTTGAATATTAAAGACGGCCCTGAGCTTATCTTTTAAGAAATTGTTTTCATAAGATAGTTTTTCTATTTTTTCCTGAAGTTCTTCATTGTCTGTATTGGACGCAGATTGGGTATTAAGGTCTAAAATAAATCTTGTTCTGCTTTCGTCTTTGATTTTCAGGATTTTGATTATATCATCGCTTTCCAGATATCCCATCTCAACCAAAACATCTCCGAGTTTTTTATATGAGTTTGTGCTTTCATTCACTTCTTTTTGTTTTCTCAGCGCTGCCTCAAGCTGGTCGACATCTATAACCTTCACTCTTTTAGCATATTCGCCGATTCTTATTTCACTTGCTAGATAGAACATGGACGCTGATATTACGGGGTTAGGCGGTAATTTAATGTACTCATGTTTTATGCAATGCGAAAGATGTTTTGAAGATTCCTCAAGTGTCCAAAAGTTGTTGAGAGTGATATCTGCTATGCGTTGTTTTTTGTGTGCACTGTTTAAGTATTTATATACATTCAGTTCATGCTTGTGATTATGAGTTTCAAGCTCCTGCTTACCCATGTATGTTATTTCAGGCACGTATACAGCATAGACATTTTCTTCGTTGATAGCTGCGATATCCGGAATCTGCTGCGCAAGGTGTTTATTAAGATCAAGCAGAATTACTTCTTTAATCCAAGTTGGCGAGTTTACTATGGTGTTGACCAAAAGATTTAAACTGTTTTCTCCATTTTTCATTTTAACTTCCCCATACAAAATAAAAATGCTAAGATGTTATCAATACTATCATATTTGATAATATTGGGTTGCTGTCAGAAAAAAATTTTACATTGAATTTACAAGGATATTAGTTAATATGGGACTTGACGGGTTTTCAATCGCTAACTTAGGACTGAATTTGAACAAAACCTCTGCCAATATGGCACGAGAAGCGGACAGGCTTGCCTTGGACAGTACAGATGATCAAATTAAAAGCATGGACGGCATCACTAAGAAACAAAAATCCCAAAAGAAAGATAAAGATTCTTCATTCAATAAAATGTCTTATATCCCCGGTTTCTTCGAAGACGGAGAAGGACCGGAAGAAGGTGAAGGAGAAGGCTATGCTGAAGCAGCAGCTCTTATAGAATCTCCTGTAACAAGTATCACCAAAACTTTTGATATAGATGATGAAGACTGTGCGAATTATCGCTTCAGAATGAACAAAGAGATGCATATCGAGATTTTTGACGCCCATACAAACAACATCTTACGAGTTATAAATGCTGAAGATGCAGCCAAGGTCCTCATGAATATTGCCCACGCCCCAAGCGTTATTATTAATGAAGAGGTTTAGCATTGTTACAATGTCTTCACAATGCCCATTTTTTGGCGCAAATTTAGATTCCCCCGTGTTTTTATATTATTAAGGTAGGAAAATAGAATAGGGAAATTATAATGGGTTTCTTTAACTCGTTATCTGAAATATATAAAAATCGTTCTAATTTTAAGAAATGGGAAGATGACCAACGTGACACTCAGGCACGTCGTCAGGCTTTGTATGAAAAAAGACAGCATTCTGAAGCTGAAATCAAGCAGGCTCAGGATTTAGGCAAAACTATCATTGACGTTGTCGATATAATGGATAACCACTCAGAGAGTGTGGCAGAAAACGTTGAAACAGCTACAGCTCCGATGTCAGGCTTGGCGACATCGGGTGCACTTGCCTTGGCATTTGTTGGCATAGGTAAAAACGTGATAAATCCGGCATCGAAAGCCCAACGCGGAGTGGCAAGAGAACATTTTGATACTGATAAGGCCAAAAAACTTGTTGAAAGGATAAATGAATCTGTTGGTAATGATTATAATAACAAGGGCTATTTTTATGGATGGGATTTAGAAAGCAAGAAGAGAGTCGAAAAAATTGCTGACCCTGCGCTAAAAACAGAAGCTCTTGAGCTTCACAAAAAATATGTAAAAGATGCATCGAAATATACCAAGAGATTTAATCGCGGTGTAGCCAGTATTATAGCCGCTCCGATTCTGGCTTTTGTCGGCTCAACCATATATTCGGCAAAGCTTCAGGTAGACAGCTCCAGAATTGCCCGTTTTCAGGCGAGAGAATCCCTCAATGACCCTAAGGCGTTTGTAAATTACACCCCTGAACAAATTGAAGAAGCGAAAAAAGAGCTTGATGCTCATCCTGAGCTTAGAAAGAAAAAACGTAAAGAAAAACTAAAAACAGGTTTCTTCAGAAGTATCATAAACCTTTTCAAAGATAGAAAAGCATATAAAACTGCTATCGCAAATGATACCGATGAATCGAAAAAAGTCACACGTAATCTTACTTCACAAGAAACTGATATTGCAAATAAAGACAAAGAGGTTCTCCATCGTACAATAAGAGTTATAAACAACGAAGCTGAAAAATATTCTCAAAGTATGGAAGTTGCAGCTGGCGTAATCATGGGTGCGACTCCCATCCTAGGATTCATTGGCGGCTGGTTAGTCAGTAAGGTTGATGACCTTGGGAAATTCAGCAAAAAATTCGTAAACAAATCCGTTGAAAAACTAGGTTCACAAGACGCAAAAGCGGCATTCAAAAGATTCAGAGAAGTGGAACCCGGAAAACCTGGCTACTTCACAAAATGGTTAGTTTTCATGGACGATTACATGAATGATAGAACATCATTGCGTGGCCTGGGCGGCAAAGACGTGATTCCGAAAAAAGTTAAACCAACAGAGCAAGTTCGAAAAATGATTTCCGGAGTCATGGCTCATAAAGGAATCAAAGGCTATGTTATGGGCGGAATTTCGTTTATTGTTTCCGGATTTGCCGGTGCAATTATAGGCTTGAAGCTCCAAAAAGCTTCTTCAAGAGCAGGAAGATTCAGCGCAAAACGTGAACTGGAACAGGATCCGAAAAACTTTATCGGATACACTGATGAAGAGTTTAAAGAAGTTCAGGATGTGAAAGGCGAAAAACCAAAAGCAGGCTCTAAGCTTAAACATTGGCTTATGTTTATACCTAATGTTATGAAGCAGTATTATCTATATCAGAAATTCAAAAAGACTGAATATAAAGAAGAAAAACTCATGCAGGATCAACTGATGAAACTTGAGGTCACACCTGATCAGCTGACTGATGCAAAAAATCTTCAACGAAAATTGTTCAATACATTCGAAAAAGTAGACGACAAATCTCAGGATTACTCTGAATCTATGGAGGCTGCTATAGAAATTGCTCAGCCTGTCGTTTTACTGACCGGGGCAGGGATGATACTATCTCCGTTTGTATACGCAGTAGTTCAAATTAAAAATGGCAACGCCTCGTCTCTCATAAACAAAGTCACAGGATTCTTGAGCAAGGCGACCAAACTTATGCAGAAAAAAGGATTCAAAAAATACCTCACTGAAGTTGAAAAAAACATCCCTCATAAAGTTGCAAAACTAGAAGCGGGATATGTACCAAAAGCATCCGAGGCTCAAAAAATGTTCTTCACAGATATAATTAAAGAACTTGAAATTGGTCAAAAAGATTTTGCCTCAAAAGGTATCGGAAAAATAAAACAAGGTGTAACAGAACTTAAAAACACCATTAGTAGTGGCACAGAGCAAGATTTAAGCAAAATGCTAGGCAGAGCTCGTATGTTGGACGATATGAATAAAGACACAGCACTAAAAATTCTTCCAAAAATTGAAAAAATACTAGACAATATTCCTGCAAAAGAACTCGGTGTTGTACTTGAAAAACTTGCGAAAGAATTTGAATCGCATCCTGATGAGGTTATTCACCTTGTAAGTTCAGGAAAAATCCTCGATGCTTTCCGCACCCCGGGAGTTAATAAGACTCTTGCAGGGTTGGGTGTCACCTGGGTCGCATTTAATGCTGTGATGATGTATGTTATTAATGCCTGGCTTGCAGAAATGAAACTTAAGGCCGGTAGATTAGGCGTAATGAATGCTATTGGTGAACTTCAAGATCCTGCATATTATGCAAATATCGAAGTTAAAAATGAACCTAAAACTGAGAGTTCTATTAATATGAAAAGCCAGTCTGTGTCAGCAAAGACTGAAACTAAAACTTCAGCAAGCCCGTCCAGTCTTCTTGCTCAATTTAAAAAAGCGCCTGATGCGGCATAGACTTTTGGGATAGAGTTTTTCTTTTTTTTAACAGTATAGTGTGATATTATGAAATTCATGCAAGGAGTTGGGTATCGGGTTGATGGACTTTAATATCAATAAAATCAACAGGTTAAAGACTGTAGTTACTATGATTATCATAGTTTTAGCTGTATTATTTTTACATCTTTTCGAGGATTTGTTTAAGATTGCAGAGGATAAGCTTGTTGAAATAAGAACAGCAGTGAGCACGGACTCCGGTCTTTTTGCAAACAAGTTCAACCCTGCAAATAAAGATATTGTTATTATTTTCATAAATGAGCTTACTCAATATGAAGCATCTCGTTCTTCTGAGTTAAATTTGAGCAGGTGGCCCTGGTCAAGAAGAACCTGGGCAAATATTGTCAGCTTCCTTGAAAAACAAGATCCAAAGATGATTATTCTTGATTTGAATTTTTCAAATTATGAAGATATCGGTTTGAGCTACTATTCACCTGATATGGTTTTGTCACAAACCTTGAAAAAATATAACAACATTATCTGAGCGACAGCAGTCAGGGCACCATATAAAGATACAAGCGATGTTGTTTCCGCAAAGATTCTGGATAATTTTGACAATCCTTTTTATCCTACATCAGAAGCTTTAAATATCAGGATAAAGCCCGACAGCACAGATAACAGAATTTCTTATTATTCTCATACACCTATCCCGGATATTTTCACACAATTCACAACTATGGCTGTGACAAATCTGGAATCAGAAAAAGCTAC
>JAVBRY010000095.1:0-9140 GCA_031547505.1 Candidatus Gastranaerophilaceae bacterium
AACGGATGCTTTTATTTCTTGCATGTCGTACACGTGCGCTATCTTAAAAAAACGAATACTTTTGCGGACAAGTCTATTATCTGCTTTAATTCTGATGTTTCGGTTAAAAAAATCAAAGGACCTGACCGCCCGATTAACAACGAAAACGACCGTGCGGAGATTCTTGCGGCACTTGAGTGTGTGGATTATGTTGTGCTTTTCGACGAGCCGTCACCCGAAGCGCTTTTGGTTGAGATAAAACCCGATGTGCACACAAAAGGTGCAGATTATACGGTTGAAACACTCCCCGAGGCCAAGGCTATTATGGATAACGGCGGAAGAATAGAGTTCATAAGTTTTGTGGAAGGTAAGTCCACGACGTCTATTATTGAGAAGATGCAAGGTTAGTGAAGAAATTATATTTCAAAACCTCTCCTGTCAGGAGAGGAGAAATTTGTTAACAAAACATAATTGTGAGTTTGCAAATTTCGGAGAGGTGGCGGCAATTTTAATAAATGTATGTATTGCCACCTCACCCCAGCCCTCTCCTCTAAGGAGAGGGAGAATAATTAAAATGAAATCGAAAACTTCTGCTTGCATGTAAACCATGTTTTACATATATTAGAAACTGAACCGCAGACAACAGGTAAAAACTGGCAGTTTTTTGGAATAAATGATTTAAAGTCCAATTGATGAAAAGTTTTTTTAATCCACGAGGGCCTGTCGAGGATCATCTAAGTCAAGACAAATTAGAAATTACGGCTGTAAGGCTGAAAAACTATAGATTGATGAAATGATTTTGCGGTGACGCAAAATTTTTTTTGTATGTAAAAAAAACAAAGGTCGAATAAATATAAAGGAGCAAATTATGGCAACAAAAGCCTTTAAACAAGAGAAAATTGACTACATTAAAGGCAATGTAGACAAGGCTAAAGTGGCGATTGTAACTAACTACAAAGGTTTGTCCGTTGAAGACATCACTAAATTGAGAAGAATGCTTCAAAAAGAAGGTGCAGACTACACGGTTACAAAAAACACATTGGCTAAAATTGCATTGAAAGGGTCTTCGTTTGAAGTTCTAACCGATTCTATGAAAGAATCTACAGCAATAGCTTTCGGTTTTAACGACGAAGTATCTCCGGCAAAAGTTCTTGCAAAATTCATCAAAGAAGCTAAAAAAGGTGAAATCATTGCGGGTGCGGTTGACGGACAGCTGCTTGATGCAAAACAGGTTGATGCTTTGGCAAACACACCTTCAAGAGAAGAACTTTATGCGAAAATGCTTGGCTGCGTAAATTCACCTGCGACCGGTATCGCCGGTGCTATGAGCGCTGTTATGAGCAGTCTCGTAAGAGCTATCGACGCTGTAGCTAAACAAAAATCAGCGTAAGATTGTGCGATTCCTGCCTACGCAGGAATGACAATGAAGTAGGTCGGGTTTTAACCCGACAACAGAAAACACAAAAGTAATAACTAAAATTAATAAAGGAGAAAAATTATGAGTAACGTAACAACACTTTTGGAATCAATTGAAAAATTAACACTTTTAGAAGCAGCTGAATTAGTAAAAGCTATGGAAGAAAAATTCGGCGTTTCAGCAGCAGCTCCTGTAGCTGTAGCAGCAGCAGCTCCTGCAGCAGGTGCAGCAGACGCAGCTGAAGAAGGTTCTTCTGAAGTTTCTATCATCTTGGCTTCAGCAGGCGCTAACAAAATCGCTGTTCTTAAAGAAGTTAGAACTATCACAGGTCTTGGCTTGAAAGAAGCTAAAGATTTAGTAGATGCTGCTCCGAAACCAATCAAAGAAAACGTGAAAAAAGAAGAAGCAGAAGCTATCAAAAAACAGCTTGAAGAAGCTGGCGCTACTGTTGAATTGAAGTAGTGATTGCACTAAGCAGTTAAGAAAAAATTTAAAACCGTCTCTATATCAGGGGCGGTTTTTTGTATAAAACAAGTTGAATAAAACAAAAATAAGTTGTCATCCTGAGTGAGCGAAGCGACCGAAGGATCTTTGCGATGTCCAGAGATTCTTGCTTGAGTTGTTGGCGAGTACGAGCCATACAAATCAGGATACTTGAACAAGTACGCCCATAAAGGGCTCAGAATGACAAAATATTTGTATACTTAATCCTGTGTATCGTTGGGTTGTACGAAGATAGTGTTAAGTTTTGTAATAAATAAATCCCAAAAAGTCAATTTTCAACTTTGAGGACTCTTATAAAATCAGAAAGTAATGAAACCCGCACCCCAGCAGGGGGTTAACTTCGATTCCTTAAAAATAATATATACCGTAACCTTAAACTTAAATAACCAAACTACCAAAACTACTAACCAAGTAACCTGCCCCGTTTAATTTATTAAAGGGGCTTTTTCTTTGACTTCTCTTAAAAAACCCTTAAGCTCAAATAGGGATAATCATACAAATAGATGTAGTGGTTTTGCCCGTTGTAGCTAATAATAAGGATGTATAAATGTAAGCATGTGCGGGAGAAAAACCGCCAAAAATCCAAGATTGAGCAGCTATGCCTTTTCAATATCGTCTACAAAAAATTCTGGAATTCAGAATCAGAAAAAAAGAGGAACAACTCCAGGAAGTAAGAAAAGCACAGGCTCTGGTCTTAAAAATCGAAGCTCTGATTGAAAGGAATAACAAGGAAATCGCTTCAACAAGAACAAATATGCGAAAAGCAGATTTTATTATGTATGAAGCCTATGACAACTACCTGAAACATTTATATGTAATCGATGAAAATCTTCAGATTGACCTGAGAAACGCTCAAGAAGTGCTTGAAGAAGAAAAAGAAAAACTGAGAAAACTCGAACAGGCGGTTAAAATCCTCGAAAATCACAAAGAAAGAGCCCGAGAAGCTAATCTTGAAGAAGAAAAAGCAAAAGAACTGAAAATGCTTTCAGAGATTGCGGTCCAAAGACACTTCATCAAGACACGAGATGAAAAAGAAGAAGAAGAAAAGATAATGGAACAGCTGAGACAGCTGGGAATCGAAGGACAGGATTTAAATGAACATTAGTTCCCCAACTACTACCGAAAATACTGCAAAGATTGATACCGCTCAAAGTGATACAACCACGAAAAAGACGGAGAAGTCTAAATCTGCCGAAGACAAAAAAGAAACGGTAGACAAAAAGGACGACGCTGCGGCGAAGGAGCAGGATTTTAAAAAGGTTCTTGAGGCCGAAAAGGCTGAGAAAGCTGAAAGGGGTGAAAAAGAATCTCTAGAGCAGCAGAACCTTAAAGCTCTGCAGGCTCAGCAAAATCAAGCTAATGCAACAAACGTAAATCAGAATATGAATATATACAGCTTTGATGTGGGAAGTTTGCATCAGGGCAAATTCGATTTGACTATGAACTATGATACCGCTTCTATTTCAAAGGATGATGCTAAATTTTTCATAGATATGGTTGATAATAAACAATTTGCGGTTCAGGGCGAACCACCGAGAACGAGTATGGTTCAGTTTGCAAATGAGATTGGCCCTACATATAAGTCACAGCCTACCTCAAACGTTCTTCAAAATCTTATCGAAAAGGCTTACACGGAAAATAAGCCCGTGAGGATAGATTTTGACAATAACGTTTCTGTCATTATGAAGATAGATAAGAGCGGCAAACTCACCGCAGAGTTCATCCCCGGCGACAAAGCGGTGGAAGAATATCTGAGAAATAATATCCGTTCACTGAAAAACAGGTTCGACGAACAGGACTTGCCGTATAACGATTTGTTCTATCGCCAGAGCCGAAACCCCAACAAAGAAAATCAAAAAAATAATAAAGGAGAATAAAACGATGAATGATGCTTTTATAAATGCATTAAACACCCAAAAATCAACTAACGACTGGATTGATTGTGTTGCCGAAAACCTTATGAACATTTATACTCCGGGTTATCGTGAAACAAAAGCAACTTTTCAGACCTTCTTAAACTCTTCAATAGTAGACGGATTCAACAAAAAAGTCAGCCAGGGTAAATCTATGCCCGGTACTTCAAACGAAAACGTGTTCCTTGAAGGCGAAGGATACTTTACTTTAAGACGTACAGACGGAAAACTCGTTTATTCAAGACTCGGCGAATTCAAGTTCGACAAAGAAGGCGTCTATAGAAACAACGACGGAATGGCAGTTCAGGGTTATATCTTGAACGATAAAGGCGAAATAATGCAGGGCACAAAAGCCATCGACGCTGATATCTATGCTGAAACAGGTATCAAAGGCGGAGCTGTGAGCATTCCTACAACAAATATCAAACTGTGGATTGACCCCAATAACGGAAAATACCTAGGCAAATACGATGAGTTTGAAATCAAAGGCGAAGGTGTTTTATACGGTAAAGCAGACGGCGGAAAAACAGTTGTACCGCTGTATAAAATTGCTATTATGAACTTCCACAACCCTGAAGGTTTGTATGAAATTAAACAAGGGCAGTTTGTTCAAACCGAAGATTCCGGCACGCCCGTTATAGGCCGAGGTGAAATCAGAGGCGGGCTTTTAGAAATGTCCAACTGTGATTTCAAAGCTAACATCTCATATTATCAACAGGCTAAAATGCAGATGGAAGTTACGAACAAAATCATCTCAACAAACAAAAGTTTACTGCAAGAAGTATTGCAGCTAATAAGTTAATTGAATTGGCAGTAAAGTTGTGAGATTCCGTAAAATCAGGCTCTTCGATTTATTCTATGCTTGATGCCCGGAACGGCAAAATCAGTAAAGTAGGTCAGGCAATTGCCTGACACAGATATTAGATTGAATATCCTAATTATTAAGACAACGCCTTTGGGTCAACAACACCGAAGGCTTTTTATTTTTTAAAAATTGTAAAGATTTTTTTCTCTGCTAGCAAAAAATCGGGTGGCTGAACTTATATTAAATACCAGTTATTGGATATAGTGAAAAAGAGAGGTTCCCCATGATTAGTAAAGTTAACAGTTTTTCGCCTGGCTTTAAAGGTTATGCAGTCAATTACAATGGTAATAAGAAAATATCCCCAGGTGGAAATACTTCTACGTTGGAAGATATCGAAGCACTGCAAAATTTGACAGAACGAATAGAGAAAGCCAGTACAAGGGATATTAAGTATGATTATTCGCAGGGAGAAGGCTTTAGCCTTAATTTAAATGATAATGGCAAATTGACCAGCGTCAGCTTAATTAATTCAAAATGTATTGATGGCGATGTCAGTGTTATTCAGATAGATGAACGACTGAGTAAAAAACCTCTGTATACTCTGTTTATTGAAAAGTCTCCAAAAATCGATGCGGAAATTAAAGATTTAACGACAGTTTTGGCTTCAAAAACGCATGTTTCTGAAGGAGCAATAACAGATATATTAGCTTAAGCTTTTTACAAATAGTTTTTAATGGCATATAATAGTCCTACACGATGGAGGACTATTATGAAACTTACAGTACTTGGTGCGGGATGTTGGGGCTTAACATTAGCGGACTTGTTGACAGACAACTTTGAAGAAGTGACTGTCTGGGGACGAGATGTTGATATTTCAGAAGAATTGAAAACAAAAAAACGCACCTCAAAACCCATCGAAATCCAGCTGAAAGATAAGGTTAACATCACATCTGACCTCAAGGAAGCTTTGACTGATGCGGATATAATTCTCCTCGTTGTAGCAACTTCAGGTATAAGAGATGTGTGCCAGAACATTGCTAAAATCGGTTTAAACAAAAATCAGATTCTCGTGAATACGTCAAAAGGGCTTGAACTGCCTTCTTTGATGCGAATGAGCGAGATTATGAAAGAAGAATTGCCTGACGCAAATATCGTTATTCTCTCAGGTCCGACACTTGCACAAGAAGTTCTTATGGGGCTTCCGACTGCAGCTTCGGTTGCGAGTGATAATAAGGAAGCTGCTGCAATTGTTCAGGAAAAACTGAATGTGCCTTCCAGATTCAGGCTATACACAAATGATGACGTCGTTGGAGTAGAGCTAGGCGGAAGTTTGAAAAACGTAATAGCTATCGCTTCAGGATTTGCCGATGCTATGAATCTTGGACACAACTGCCGAGGAACGCTTTTGACCAGAGGTATGGCGGAGATTGTGCGTGTGAGCACGGCTCTTGGTGCAAAACCTGCAACCCTATACGGACTTTCCGGCATGGGTGATTTGATTGCTACCTGCTCCAGCCCGCTGTCACGTAACTACACAGTCGGCTCTATGATAGGCAAAGGCAAAAAGATTGATGATATATTAAAAGAACTTGGCTCTGTCGCTGAAGGGGTTAAAACCTCAAAAGCCGTATGCGAGCTGGCAAAGAAATTAAATATCGAAGTTCCTATCTCAACAGCAATCTATGAAGCTGTTTATACAGATATTACGCCTCAAGAAGTGCTTGATAAGTTGATGAATCGGAAATTGAAGCAGGAATAATAACTAAATCAACCTAATCACACCATCCAAAATCACGGGAGAGTACAGTGCTGCTTTTATCCCAAGAATTTTCATTACAAATAAAACTATGAGCATTTTCATACTATGAATATGCCTTGAGCCGAAAAAAATTACATTGTCGAAAATAATTACTTAATTAGTATTATCAATTTGCATCCCCGGGCGTGATTTTTGAAAAAATGCTAAAAGCTTAATATTACGGGGTCTCATGTGGTAGTTATGAGATCGCGTAAGGGAAGCCCTCGGCATAATACACTATCTAAAGCCCGCGACGGCGTAGCTTGGTGCCCGGAACGGCATAAATCTTTATTTAACAAGCTCTTTTTTCAATATCTCAACAATCCTCTGACACGCAAGTCCGTCACCATAAGGGTTTATCGACTCTGACATTTTTTTGTATTCATCAGGATTGTCCAAAAGGTTTTGCACTTCTTTTACAATCTTATCTTTGTCTGTGCCAACAAGCTTTACTGTACCGTATTCTACGGCTTCAGGGCGTTCGGTAGTTGTTCTTAAAACAAGAACAGGCTTGCCGAGTGAGGGTGCTTCTTCCTGTACACCGCCTGAATCAGACATAATTATATGTGACTCCTGCATAAGCGTTGCAAACGGAGCATAGTCAAGAGGTTCAATCAGGTGGATTCTTTCTTTGTTGTCCAAGAGCTCATGCACAGGCTGTTGAACATTGGGGTTCAAATGCACCGGATAAACAACTTGAATATCTTTGTTTTTTTCAACAAGTTCAAGAACCGCATTACAGATGTTTTTTATCGGTTCACCGAAGTTTTCTCTTCTGTGCGAAGTCAAAAGAATTGTTTTTAAATTTTTATCCAAATTCAAATTCAAATTTAACGATGATAAATCTGTTTTGTGATTTTTTACCGTATATAAAAGTGCATCTATCACCGAGTTTCCGGTTTTATAAATGTGATCTTTCGGGATGTTTGATTTAATTAAATTCTCACAAGATGTATCCGTGGGAGCGAAGTGGTATGTACACACTGCATCTGCAAAGACCCTGTTAATCTCTTCCGGGAACGGATAATATTTATCAAAAGTTCTCAACCCTGCTTCTACGTGTCCGACAGGGATTCTCGCATAAAAAGCAGAAAGCGCTGCTGCCATAGAAGTGGTCGTGTCACCGTGGACGAGGACTAAATCCGGTTTTGCGTCTTCATAAACATCTTTCATCTTCAAAAGTACGTCTGATGTGAGCGTCCAAAGATTTTGATTTTCTTTCATGACATTCAAATCGTAATCGGGTTTGATTTCAAAAAGGTTCAAAACCTGATCCAACATCTGCCTGTGCTGTGCGGTAACACAAACTATGCTCTCAAAAACATCAGAGTTTTTTTCAAGCTCCTTAACCAAAGGCGCCATTTTTATCGCCTCAGGACGTGTTCCAAATACTGTTAAAACTTTTACTTTTGCCATAAATACTATTGTAGCATGACAGCAAGAATGATAAAGCCCTTGGTAAAAAAGAAAAATTATTCTATAATAGCCCAATGGACATAATTTCACAGTTAAAGAACAAAGTCGTGGCCTCGGTTCAGGCAATGCCATCAGAGCCTTTGTATAAGGAAGAATGCATGATTGCTATGATGCAGTCCGTTATAAAAGGCGGTGCTGCAGGGCTTAGGGTTGCGGGTGTTCGTGATGTTACAAACGCAAAAAAGCTTTTTAAGGTGCCTGTCATAGGTATAACAAAGCCTGATGTAATTCCTCCGAACTGGCGCGAGATTGTTTATATCACTCCGTCAATTAAAGAAGCAAAGGATTTGGTTCAAGCCGGAGCGGATATTATTGCACTGGATGGAACTTCACGTCCGAGAGGCGAGAATAACCTGAAACAGTTGATTAAGTTCATTAAAATAAATAATAAATTGGTCATGGCAGACGTTTCGACACACTCGGAAGGGGTTGCGGCGAGGCTTCTGGGGGCTGATATAATTTCGACAACGTTGTCAGGATACACTCAATTTTCACCCGAAACATCGGACGAACCTGATTTTGATTTGTTGAAAAAGCTTGTGGATTCTGTGGACTGCCCGGTTATTCTTGAAGGAAGAATCTGGCACCCCGAGCAGGTGGATAAAGCGTTTGCGTTCGGGGCGCATTCTGTAGTAATAGGGTCAGCAATCACACGCCCGCAGTTGATTACAAAAAAGTTTGTTAATAGGAATAAAGATGAATAATAACTTTTGTCATGCCGCTGTGTGATTGTAAATATGTTATTATGTAAAAATCTGAGCGGCATCTAAATGTATGATTTTCAGACCCCGCTCAGAATTAGATTATTGGTTTTGCTAAATAATCGCTCAGCGGGGTGACAGTAAACAAGGAAATAAGTATGAAAAAAGCACTAAGCATCGATATCGGTGGAACGAAAATAAGCTACGCCCTGATAAACGAAAACGGAGAGTTCGAGTCGGAGATACAGAAAGTTTCGACCCCAAACACCGCAAAAGAAATAGTGGATTTGCTCTCAGGACTCGCAAAAGAATACTATGATGAGTTTGATGCGGTTGGTATCGCAACAGCGGGGGCAGTTAATGTCACAAATACAAAAGTAAACAGCTCGACTCCGAATCTGCCTGAAGGATACAACCAAATCGACTTTTCAACTTTGACTGATAAAAAGGTTTTTGTTGAAAATGATGCCAATGCAGCAGCCTGGGCAGAATACAAAATAGGCGCAGCTAAAGGTATGAAAAACGCAATAATCTTAACTCTTGGAAC
>JAVBRY010000058.1:0-10038 GCA_031547505.1 Candidatus Gastranaerophilaceae bacterium
CAGCCTCTAACTCTGCAAGACTCATCATATCATCAAAGATGACAGGGTATTGAGCAATAATTTTTCCGTCTCCAGAACGTTCATTAACATGGTGAACAGTTACACCTGAAACTTTTACACCATACTTATATGCACGCTCCACCGCGTTTTTACCCTTAAATGCAGGTAGAAGCGACGGATGAATATTAATAAAATTACACTTCTCAAGAGTTTCTTTCTCTAAAATCCTCGTATATCCGGCAAGCACACCTAAATCAAATTTATTCTCGGAAAAATACTCAGTATTTTTTTCAAACGGCAGATATAGATTTTTTATCCCTAATTTTTCCGCTCTTTTTAAAATATCGGAATCTTCAACATCACTTATACAGGTGATTTCGACATCCAGGTCTTTAAAATATTCAGCAATAGCCTGAAAATTCGAGCCGTTGCCCGAGCCCATAATCGCCAATTTCTTAGTCATTACAGTACTCTCCCAAGAATGAACGGATTGTACTTTTCAAGGTGCTGCATAACGGGTTCAAGATATCTTTTACTGACGATTACACAGAATCCGACACCCATATTAAACACCTCGAGTGCCTCATCGCCGCATAGAGAATAGAGTTTTCTGAAAATTTCCTGCGGAGGAATTTCTGAGTAGTCGATGTCTGCTTTCATGTACTTTGGCAATGCACGTTTTAAGTTGTTCATAATGCCCCCGCCTGCTATGTTTGCAGCGGATTTTATGATTCGGTTTTCCGTTAACTGTAAAATCTCGTTCATATAAACAACAGTGGGTTCAAGGCATAATTTAAATTCTTCATCCGTAAGCTGTCCGTGTCTGTAAAAATAATCTATCAGCGAAAACCCGTTCGAATGCGGCCCTGAAGAACACAGCCCCACGATATAATCGCCCCTGAACACGTTTTCAATATCAATCAAGTTTTCTTTTTTAACCAATCCGACCGTAAACCCTGCCATATCAATCTTTTCTTCTTGAATTATATTTTTTAATTCCGAAGTCTCACCGCCAAAAAGCTCACACCCATAGAGTTTCAGTCGCTTTTTAAGTTCTAAAATAACCTCTGAAACAGGTTCCGGCTCAAGTTTATTCACTGAAATATAGTCCGAAAAACTTATCGGAGCAGCACCCGAACAGACTAAGTTATTTAAATTTGCTGCAATAAGGTCGTTTGCAACGGTTGAGTACATTTTGTTTTCCATCAGGGGAGTGATTTTCGAACCGATTCCGTCTGTGGTCGTCACAACATAATAGTCTGTGAGGTATTTGTGTTCGCAAACATCACCAAAACGCCCGCCATTTCGACTCCCTACCCCTATTCCTATTCTGCCGACAAGTTCATCTGCTTTTTGACCATCGACACCCGCTCTTTTATATAACTCGCCCACTTTAAAGTCCTATTTACGTTCCTACGATACACTCATAAAGGTTTGGATACTTGCCCGTGCTGTGTAAAATTAAATCGCACAACTCCCGAACAGCGCCTTGCCCGCCATTTTTTGTTGAAATAAATTTCGCTGCGGCCAAAACTTCATCCACCGCATCAGCCGGTGCACAGGGCAATCCGACCTTGTTCATAACACACAAATCCGGCAAATCATCGCCAATATACGCTATTTCATCAAGCTGCAAGTTGAATTCTTTCATAAAATCTTCCAACGCTGCTGCTTTGTTTTTTTGACCTTCGTACAACTTTGTCATACCAAGGATTTTGAACCTGTGTCTGACCGTTCCGTTGTTTCTTGCCGTGATTATCGCCGTGGTGATGCCGACACGACCCAGCATAACAATGCCCTGACCGTCTTTTGCGTTAAAAGTTTTGTACTCGACACCGTTCTCGTCGAATGTCAGTGAGCCGTCTGTCATAACGCCGTCTACATCGAAGATTACTGCTTTAATTTTGCTTGCCGCATATTTTAAATCTAAAGTCACATCTGATACCATTAAGCTACTCCCGCTTTCAAAATGTCATGGATGTGTACCATTCCGACAGGTTTTTTGTTTTCGTCACACACAACAAGCGATGTGATGGAATATTTCTCCATTATATTGAGTGCTTTCGCCGCCAAATCATCTGCCAGCAATGACTTTGGATTTTGTGTCATAACATCATTCGCACTAAGACCTGATGTAGAGTCATATTTCAACAATGTTCTTCTGATATCCCCGTCTGTGAGGACCCCGAGCATTGCGCCTTCGTTGTTTACAATAATTGCACATCCGAGTTTTTTCTCGGAGATGTATTGGATTGTTGTCAGGAAGCTTTCCGTACCTTTTATTATAGGCAACTTGTCGCCGGTAATCATCAAGTCTGAAACCTTATATAAAACGCCTTTTCCGAGTGCACCCGACGGATGAAACATAAGAAAATCTTCTTCGGAGAATCCGCGCTTTTTCAATAAACATATAGCCAGAGCATCACCCATCGCAAGAGTCGCCGTGGTGCTTGCTGTAGGAGCTTTCCCGAGAGGACATGCCTCTTTTTCTACCGAAATATCGAGTGCGACAACCCCTTTTTGTGCAAGTGCAGAGTTCATTTTCCCTGTCATTGCAATCATAGGAACGCCGAAACGCTCAATCAACGGCAAAAGGTTCATAAGCTCCGATGTCTCTCCGCTGTTAGAAATAGCGATAACAACATCTTCTCTTGTGATTATTCCCGAATCGCCGTGAGTGCTTTCTGCGGGATGCAAAAAGTAAGACGGGGTACCTGTTGAAGACAATGTAGCCGCAATTTTCTTGCCGATATGTCCTGATTTGCCCATGCCTGTAATGATTACACGTCCTTTGCAGGCGTATAATATATCGATTGCTTTTTCAAAGTCACCATTGACGCGCTCTTTGAGCTTCAATATTGAATTTGCTTCAATATCTAAAACCTCTTTCGCCAGATCGGATATAGAACTCAGTTTGTTCAAAGTTTCAAGCATACCTATTCCCCTTTGTTTTGCGACTGCAAAACCGTATGACAAAATTATACGACAGTATCAGCCGAAATTGCAAAGGGTTTTTGTTTTGTGTCACAGTGTCATTGCGAGGAGGCAACGACGACGAAGCAATCCAGAGATAACGCTTTTTGTCTGGATTGCCACGCTCATTTCATTCGCTCGCAATGACGCGATATTACATACCGTACTGTGCATTACCCATAGTATTCTATTGATTTAACGTTGAGTACTTATTATTAAATTAGGTACTCTTTCTGGAGATACTTGAGTTAATGAACTAAAATCACAACTATGATTGATAAAAGAATCAAAACATTATCCGCAAATATAAGAGCAGAGCGCTCCCGAAAAGGCTACACACAAGAGAAATTAGCCGAACTTACTAACGTGTCTTTGACGACTGTAGGTATGATTGAACGTGAAAATCAGGTACCTTCGGCTTTTACCTTGCTGGATATTGCAAGAGCATTGGAAGTAGACGTAAACGAACTATTCAAAGGTTTGTAAAGGGTTGATTAAAAAATCGTGCAAAAAACTCATTTAATGGTTTTCATCTCGAGTTTTTATATCGCAGGTATAATTGCATACCTGAACGATGCTGTGATAATTTTTGCTTTTATCGCTCTGATAGCACTGTTGGTCGGGATTTGGAAAAACTTATTTTCGAACAGAGCCGCCATTTTGCTGTATTTGTTTTTTACTCTTGCACTTTTAAACTGCTCACACCAAATCAAACAAAGCGATGCACTTTCACACCTTGCTCCGGCAAAAGGGCATATTTCGGGCACGGTCATTTCTATCCCCACAACAAACTATGACCATAAAACAAAATTCTACTTGAGAGTGAATAGTGCAACGATATATGGTAAAACGTACGAAAATTTGAAGTCGAAAACCATTGTCACCTTGAATGATACAAAAGAAAATTTTGAATCTATAAATATCGGAGACAAGCTCGAACTCGACGGCAGGCTTAGTATACCTATGCGGGCTGTGAACCCGTCGCAGTTTGATTATCGCAACTATTTAAAATACAACAAAACGTTCACAACTTTTTATGTGAAGGGCGGAAATTGGAAAGAGATTTCAGGGCCGGAGCATCCCGGGTTGAAGTTCTTGCAGCATCTCAATATAAAACGTCAGGACATAATAAACATCCACAAAAAATACATGAAAAGCCCGAATATTGAGGTTCTTGGTGGAATAGTTTTTGGTGACGATGCGGTAAACCCTCCAAACGAAATCAGAACGTCGTTTATAAACTCAGGTCTTTTGCATATCCTTGCTGCGTCGGGGATGAACGTTTCGATTATTTTCGGGATATGGTTCTTTATCGGGACCAGAATGAGACTGAATTACAGGCTGGTTATTCTAATTGGTGCGGTGCTTGTCGGTTTTTATACTTTGATGACAGGGATGGGAGCGTCGGTTCTTCGGGCTGCGTTGATGATTGAGTTTGTACTTTTAGGGAAGTTGATAGACCGAAACGCAGATGGGGTTGCTCTTTTATTCTTTGTCGGGCTGTTATTACTGATATACAACCCTGCAATGATTATGGAGGTTGGGTTTCAGCTTTCGTTTGTCGTGACGTTCGCATTGATATTCAGCTGCCCGCCGTTGTTGACAAAGATTGAAAACAAGTATCTTGAATTCATTGCGGGAACGCTTATGATACCTATAGTTGCACAGTTTTGGGCAGCGCCGATACAGATGTTTTATTTTAACAATGTTTCAACGTATTCAATCTTTGCAAACATCTTGATAACACCTTTTATAATGGTAATAAGCTTCTTGGGATTTGCAAGTTCCATTTTGGCAATGATACCGTTGATTGCGGATAAGGTGTGTATGATTTCGGATTTTATATTGAACCCCGTAGTTTCAGGACTGGTCAATATTTCGAACTTCTTCTCGAATATGCCTCACTCACTTTTAATCACGCCGCACCCCGGTATAATTCAGGTTATACTTTATTATTGCGCACTTTTGGCAATAGGATTTTTGGTCAAAGAAAACCTTAAACACCCTAAATGGCTTGCGGCTTCGTTTGTGCTACTGTTCATATTTGGGTTATCTTTGATAAAATTTGACAGCGGAAAATGTGAGGTATTGGCTTTCAGTGTAGGTAATGCGGACAGTTTTTTAATCAAAACGCCGAAAAAGAAATACATCTTAATAGACACCGCTCACGGCTCCAATGGTAATAATACATTCTCTCAAGCAGACGCCATAATCAACAAATATCTAAAAGACAACGGTATAAAGCATCTTGATTTGATGATTGTGACCCACTTCGATTCTGACCACTCAGGTGGCGCAGCGGATATTTTAAGTGTTATAAAAGCCGATAAGGTACTCATAAGTTCAACTTTCCACGACACAAAAACTTCTAAAACACTTATGACATATCTGAAAGAAAGCAAAATCAATTATGAGAGCGCAAAAAACAATGAAACTGTCCTAGAAGAAAAAGATTTATCCGTGAAGACATTCGTGCCTGACTTGAAATTGAAAAATGACAACGAGAGTTCGACTCTGGCACTGTTGAGTTATAAGGATTTTGATATGCTGTTTATGGCGGACGGGTCCGTGCAGAGTTTTGAGAAGGTGAAAAATAATTTGCCTAAAAATATCGAAGTTCTAAAAATAGGGCACCACGGCGCAGAAAATACCGTGAACAAGAAAATGTTTGATGATTATGGATTTAAAACGGTGATTGTTTCAACGGGTTATAACACATACGGACATCCAAAGCCAAGAACCATGGAAATTCTTATGAACAGCGGTGCTCAGGTTATGAGAACAGATTCAAACAATGCGGTGAAAATAGTCACGGACGGGGAAAAATATAAGGTGTTGAAATTTTTGCCGAAGAAAAAGAAATTTGAATGTGAGCATGAGGGTGTACCCAGATAATTGACTCATGGTAATTCTAGAATATTGCGTCATCCTGAGGCATAGCCGAAGGATCTCTGGGTTTTTAAAAAAATCTTTGCATACTCCAGAGATTCTTGCTTGAGTTGTTGGCGACAAAGGAGCCATACAAACCAGGATACTTGAACAAGTACGCTAACGCTCAGAATGACGTTATATTAGATAAGTATTGCATCACTGTTAATATAACATTTCTCTTAAACTATAGTAATATTCCTTGCATACAGGTGTACTACTGTTATAATATTTATAAAAGAGACCATAGGGACAGGCAAGGAGGTACGTGAATTGATTAAGAAAGCAATGGTTATGGCCGCGGGCGTGGGTTCTAGACTCGAACCGCTTACTTTAAACACTCCTAAACCGCTTGTGCCGGTTTTGAATATGCCTGTTATGGATATTCTTTTGATGAAACTCAAGGCGTACGGTATTGAGAGTGTTATCGCTAACACTCACTATCTTGCAGAACAGATTCAGGAAAGATATTCTAATAGTTCCGAATTTGGTTTGGATTTCCAATACATACATGAAGCCGAACTTTCTGGCACCGCTGGCGGTGTAAAAAAATGCCAGTTCTTTTTTGAAGACTGTGACGACTTTTTGGTAGTCAGCGCAGACGGCCTGCATGATGCGGATTTGAAAAGAATTATAAAATCACACTATGACAATGAATGTATTGCCACTATGGCGGTTATTCCCGTTGAACTGACTGAAGTTCCGCTTTATGGTGTTGTCGTTTCTTCACCTGAATATTTGGTGGAAGAATTTCAGGAAAAACCTCCGATAGAAGTAGCAAAAAGCAACTGTATCAACACGGGTATCTATGTTTTCAACAAGCGTATTTTTGACTACATTCCCGAAAACACGAAATTTGATTTTGCAAAAGACGTTTTCCCTGCGCTTATGGCAGCGGGAGAACGAATAAACACGTACAAAATTCACAGCTACTGGTCTGATATCGGAACGCTCGACCAGTATATGCAGTCTAACTTTGATGCTTTATCAAACAAAGTTATGCTCGGAAGCAAAAATATCGTCAGAAACCTTGATGCACGTTATATTATGGGTAAAAACACTTCTATCGACAGAAGCGCACAGATTCTTGGCAACTGTGTCATCGGAAACAACTGTAAAATAGGTGCAAATGCCGTTTTAAAAGATGCAATTTTGTGGGATAACGTTGAGATTACTAACGATTCCAAGGTTGAGAACTCAATCGTTGCAAGCAACTGTATCGTGAGAGGATCGGTTAAAAACGAGATATTGCCCGAAGGAAAAGTTCTGGAAAGAGTATAGAAAATAGTATTAAATAAGGAATGAGAATACACAATGATTATTGTAATGGAGCCGAAAGCCACTAAGGAACAGATTAACACAGTAAAAAACAGCTTAGAAAACAAAGGATTTAAAATAATATTAAACGAAGGGGACGTAATGACTGTCATCGCTGCAATCGGCGATAAGCGTCTTGTTGAGCCCCAGTCGATAGCTTCTTTTGACGGCGTCAGAGAAGTTAAACTCATTCAAGAACCGTACAAACTCGCTTCAAGAGAAGGCAGAGAACATGATACGGTGATTGAATTTCCAAATGGAGTGAAAATCGGTGGGCTGGAAAAACCTGTTATGATGGTCGGTCCTTGCTCTGTTGAAAAGGATTTTGACGGACTTTTAGAAGTTGCAATTGCCGCAAAAGAAATGGGATGCGAATTTTTAAGAGGCGGTGCATTCAAGCCGAGAACTTCTCCCTATGATTTTCAGGGTCTTGAAGAAACAGCGCTTGAGTACCTTGCACGTGCAAGAGAAAAAACGGGTCTTCTTGTTGTAACCGAAGTTATGGACACGGCTGATGTTCCTCTGATTGCTGATTATGCCGACTTGATTCAAATCGGCGCAAGAAATATGCAGAACTTCAAACTCTTAAAAGCTGTCGGACAGTGTTCAAAACCGGTACTTCTGAAAAGAGGCGCTGCGTCTACAATAAGAGAGTTTTTGCTTGCGGCGGAGCACATTATGTGTAACGGAAACGAGAAGGTTATTCTCTGTGAACGCGGTGTGAAGGGAATTGACTCTACATTCACAAGAAACACGCTCGATATCGCTGCTATACCGATAATTAAAAAATATTCACACCTGCCTGTTATTGCTGATCCTAGCCACGGCACGGGAAGAAGGTATCTTGTTGAACCGATGTCAAAAGCAGCGTTGGTTGCAGGTGCGCACGGGTTAATGATAGAGATTCACCACGACCCTGAAAATGCTTCGTCTGATGGGGCACAGAGCTTGAATATTGCTCAGTTTAAAGAAGTTCAAAGAAGTCTGAACAAACTCATCGGAAGATTAGACTATGACAACAAATTGGAGAAAGAAACACTAAAATGCCATCAATAAATGTTACACTAAAGCCGGGACAACCGCTGCTTCAATCAAAATTCATTAAGAATGCAGAAAAGGCAGTAGAAAAAGTTATTACGGAAATTCCTAAAGACGTGCGATTACAGCCTGAGGCAATTTCTATAGCTGACCACAACAGACAAATATATAATATCAATAGACGTAAAAATGTTCCTCCGGAATTACAAATACATTCACAATTGCCGCGTGACATTTTCCAAAAAGTAAAATAGTTTGTAAGTTGTCACCCCGCTGCGCAGTTTGTGAAATTATTTTGATTTTTTCTGAGCGGGGTCTGAAATCACGTATTTAGATACCGCTCAGAATTGAATAAATAAAATATGCTAAAATCACACAGCGGTATGACATTTAGACCTGTGAATTTGTAAACTAAACTATCGCACCTGACATCATTGTCTGGTGGGCATCGACACGTTTTTTCAACTCGCCTGTTGGGCTGTAGTATGGTGTTACGGTCATAATTTTCGCCGCAACATCAGGGTAGAAATATATAAATTTCAATTCACTTTGTGTCAACGGAAGCTGTGTGTGTACATTTGCATAGCGGCACAGTTCAAGAATGTTTCTCGCCTCATCATCATCGTGGAATTCGAGTTCAAGGTTTTCAAACACGTTGTAGAACCCTTTGATACCGCCATATTCGCCGACAGTAATCATTCTGCCTGTTTCGATAATTTCCGGCTCGCCTCTGCCGAGTTCTTCATAGTCGTACAATTCATAGTTTCTTCTGTCTTTTAAAGCCCCGTCTGCGTGGATTCCCGATTCGTGAGCGAATGCGTTTTTACCGACCGCAGGCTGGTTTATCGGAATTGGAACCGCAAAAGCGTATGCCGTATATTTAGCCAATTTCCAGGCTTTTGATATATCAATGTTTGGGTCAATAAAATATTTTTTCTCAAACCCGCTTGATTTTAAGATTGCTAATAGGCAAGAAATCAAGTCAGCGTTCCCTGCACGCTCACCCATTCCGTTTATTGCCGTGTTTATATAAGCATTTACACCTGCATCGATTGCGGCTTTTGCACCCAAAACTGAACACCCTGACGCCATACCAAGGTCGTTGTGGAAGTGGGTTTCGACGTCTATCTGTGCTTCTTTGGCGATTTTATAGATTCTTTCGTACGCCGTGTGTGGGTCATCATAGCCCAATGTGTCGCAGTATCTGAATCTGTTTGCACCGCAAGCTTTTGTTTCTTTTGCGAATTTTATTAAAAAATCAAGGTCGCTTCTTGAAGCATCTTCTGCATTTACGCCGATGATTGAAGCACCGTGAGATTTTGCTGCTTCAACAGCTTCGCAGGTCATTTTCAAAATATCGTCATGATTCTTTTTACCTAAGAATTTTCCGTTAATCATCTGGTCGGATGTGGATTGAGAAAGATTACAGTACTTGAGATTTGGGACATTTTTAAAAGACTCAACAACATCTCCCGCGACCGCGCGCATCCAGCCTGAGAGCTTTGTTTTTGTAATTACACCGCGCTCGACAAGCTCAAGGTTGCCGTTGAGATAGTTTAACTCGTGTTTTGTTGTCGGAAATCCGAACTCAGATTGAGAAAC
This sequence comes from Candidatus Gastranaerophilaceae bacterium, assembly GCA_031547505.1. Classification (GTDB taxonomy): domain Bacteria; phylum Cyanobacteriota; class Vampirovibrionia; order Gastranaerophilales; family Gastranaerophilaceae; genus JAVBRY01. The sequence continues at coordinate 9,859 of JAVBRY010000058.1, forward strand.
ACCCATATCGTCAAGCATCAGGTTAATTATGGTTTTTTGCAGTTTAGCCAGACCAAGTCGCGAGGTCTGAACGCCGTCACGGTTGGTTACATCTACAAAATAAATCTTGTTATCTGAATTGCTCATAACGAGGCTCCTTGTTTCGGGGTGTATGACTGTTCAGTAAATTATAGCATGGAA
>JAVBRY010000210.1:0-15701 GCA_031547505.1 Candidatus Gastranaerophilaceae bacterium
CGTCTTGGAGGCGTGTTTCCGTTTCTTGTGTAGATTTCAACGTTAGTAACAGCAAGGAATCTTCTTTCCTTGTCATTCAAAAGGTCAGTCAGCTCACGGTTTGTGTTTGTGTATTTTGAAACGTGCACTGTACCTTTGACATCGTGATCTGCCGTAAGTATGAAAACCTCTATAGGAATTGTATCAATGTGTTTTGCCATCGTTCACCCTCTATTTGTATATAGATTATATTATATTTTGGTTTTTATAGCAACGATAGAAAAATTTTTTTGCGGTAGAATAATCGTATGAGAGAATTTGATACAGATATAAATAATAAGGTGCAGACCAAAACGAACACCCGTAAGAAAAAAGAACATAAGAAGAAGACTCTTATCGGTCAGATATTCTACTGGGCATTTTTCTTAATCTGTGTTTGGGGCGTCTTTGCCGGTATAAGCGCATTTTCATCTACCAATACTTTAAAATTCGCTCAAATATCTGACGTTCACCTTTCTGACAAAACATTAGACACAACCTACAAAGTTCTTGCAAGCTCAAGAAAACTTTTCGATGATGAAATCAGCCAGATAAACGCCACGCCGAAGCTTGATTTCGTGTTTGTCACAGGCGATATGACCGACAAATCCAGAGAAGATATGATTCTTGAATTTATCGATAAAATGAACACCCTGAAATACCCTTGGTATTCGGCATTTGGAAACCATGATATAGCTATCGACGGCCCGATGACAAAAGAAAAATATCTCTCGATTTTAAGAGAACACAACCCGAATTTTAAATTTAAAAAACCATACTATTCATTTGTTCCGAAAAAAGGATTTCGTGTGATAGCAATGGACGGCGTAATAGACAACACCATCACCGCCAACGGAAAAATCTCAAAAGAACAGCTTGAGTGGCTCGACGGACAGCTTGCAAAAGCCAAATCCTGCTCCGAAGTGCCTTTGATATTCCTTCATTTTCCTTTGTATGAACCGTTTTCAAGCTTCCACCACAGAATTCTCAACTCGGATGAATTCTATGCAGTGCTGAACAAATATACCATGCCGATTGCACTCTTTAGCGGGCACTACCATGCCGGCAAAATCACAAAAGAAGGGCATCTGCTCCATGTGAGCACCCCTGCGCTTGTTACATATCCTAATGCATTTAGAATCGTCAATGTCACAAATATGAAAAACAAAGTTATATTTGAATTTGAGTTCAAAGAAACAAACCTGAAAGACATCCAGAAAAAAGCTAAAATGCTCACATTCTCCTCAAAGTCTTATTCAGGCGAAGGAAACGACCAAAACACTACTGTGGTAATGGACAAGTAAACATTCCGTCACCCCGCTGAGTGATTATTATATACTTGCACAAGACTTATCTGAGCGGGGTCTGAAATCATGCTTTTTAGATACCGCTCAGAATTATATTGAAATACCTTTCCTAGCCTAGCACAGCGGTATGACCTTCTTTCTGTTGACATAGCAATCCCAATCTACAACCTGTTTGTCCGACAAATTAACCATACAAAAAATCAAAAAATAGGGTAGAATAAATATATGAAAAATTCGGAAAACAAATTTAGTGTAAAATTTCGAGGTGTGCGAGGAAGCTACCCCAAAGCCAACCATAACTTTTTAAAATATGGCGGAAACACTTCGTGTGTTGAGATTAATGTTAACAATCATTTGATTATACTTGATGCAGGAACGGGGATTATTAATCTTGGTAAGGATTTAATCAAAAAACAGATTATGGACTCAAAAGAGATTAATGCAACAATTCTCCTGAGCCACCTTCATCTTGACCATATCCAGGGACTTCCGTTTTTCCGTCCGCTTTATGAAAAATCAGCCAGCGTGAATATTATCGGCAGCTCTGAATACTCAAAAGGTATCGATGTATCGGTTTCAAGCTTGTTGTTTGAAAAATCTTTCCCGGTGAGCATGCCTGACCTTCCTGCGTTTATAAACTTTGGTGAAATCACCGAAAGCTGCGTCCTCGTTTTCAACGACGATTTACCTGTACCTGAACTTCAAAAAATTGAAGACGAAACAGACTTTATGCCTGTAGGCAACGAGGTTGTCGTCAGTTGTATGAAATCAAACGCCCACCCCAAAGGCGGCACAATGATTTATAAAATAGCTTATCAGGGCAAATCGGTTGTATATGCAACGGACAAAGAAGGCTTTATCGGCGGTGATAAGAAACTCGCGTTATTTGCAAGAAACGCTGACCTGTTGATTCACGATTCACAATATACTACAGACGAATACATAAGTTCTTCCGTGCCTAAACAGGGCTACGGACATTCAACCTTTGATATGGCACTCGAAGCTTTTTCACAATCACGTGCCAAATCATTGGCATTCTTCCATCTTGACCCCGACTACAGCGATGAAATGTTGCTTGAGATAGAAAATCATTATAATAAAATATGCGGCAGCTGCTTTATTGCAAAAGAAGGTCAGGAAATAGTTATTTTATGAAAAAAATAATCTCAGCTTTATTGTTTATTACATTGTTGAGCTTTGGGCTTCAAATGCAAGCTGCAGTGCATTATAACCCTTATGTAATTGATGCGGAGAGAAATGCCAGGATTCGCAACAATATCGGACTGCTTCACTTTAAAGACGGCTATTACAATGCTGCAATAAAAGAATTCAATATTGCAATTTCCTTGAATCCCGATACTCAGGCCACAGCAACATACTATTCAAATCTTGCGAATGTATATATGAAAATCGGATACCCTGCTCTGGCACAGGATTCTTTAGAAAGAGCCTTAAAATGTGACAAGATGAACCTCACATATTATCAGGACCTGGTGCAGACATTTCGTGCACAGAACATTCTGTCCCAAAAACTCACCCAATATTCTCAAGATACGCAAAACCCCATATCACCTGTGATAGTAGGGTTGATAATGATTGAGATGGGTCAAGAAACACAAGGATTAACTAAGCTGCAGGCTTTTTGCTATAACGAACCGGATTTGATTATTACAGGCGGCGTTCGAAGCTATATTCAGCAAAAGACCAGAAGAAAAAGATAATTTAATTTATTTTTGTCACCCCGCTGTGTGATTTAAACCAAAAAACAAAGATTTTTGTCTGAGCGGGGTCTGGATGCATTTAGATACCGCTCAGAATTATGTTAAAATATTATTTCACAGCTTAACGCAGCGGTATGACAACAACTTAAAATACATAGCAAAAAAACCGAACTTTCATCCGGTTTTTTCATTTATTATAATCAGGTTTCTGTACGATTAATTAATTTTTATTTGCTCTTGCTTGTGCCATTTCGTGTTGTGCATCTCTGCATTCCAAATCACAATTTCTTACTGTTTGTGTTGTTTGTGCCAATTCTGCTTGTGCAAGCATTGATTGTGTATACATAGCATACATCATCACGGCATTTTCAATTTTTTTATTTTGTCTGTGTTCGATGAATTTTTTAACACCCGCAGCTGCTAATAAAACACCTGCACCACCAAGAGCGATAACTCCTGCTTGTTTTGGATTATTTTTAATAACATCAGCAGTAGAATTTTTTAAGTTTTTTGCACCGTCATATGCGCGTCTAACACCTGTTTTCAATGATGTGTAGCCATTATTCATTGATGTTTTGATACCTTGTATGCTCATTTTGCACTCCAAATTTATTAACTTACATTCATTATAAAGAAGGTAAAGATATTTTTTTGCTAGTAAAATGATTCATGTTAAAAATTTGTTACATTTGGTGAAAAATTGAACATCGCTATCAACAATAAACTCATGTCACCCCGCTGAGTGATTATTATATGCTTGTACAATACTACTCTGAGCGGGGTCTAAAATCATGCTTTCAAGATACACTTGTTCAAGTATCCTGATTCGTATGACTCCTTCGTCGTCAACGACTCAAGCCCGCTCAGAATCATATTAAAATATATTTCATAGCTTAACACAGCGGTATGACAGGATTTTATTCAACCTGCAAAATCCAGCGCTCTAAAATTTCACTGCTTATATCATCTAAAAACCGTGACGGCTTGGACAATACCATCCCTGTTGCATGGTCATACATATCTATCGGATAAGTGATATGCAGATATGTCTTTGCACGTGTCGTCGCAACATACATCAGACGCAGCTCTTCATCCAAATCCTCAGGCGAATTGAAAGAATAAATCGAAGGAAAACGCCCATCAACAGAGCCGATAATAAAAACAGCCTTCCACTCAAGCCCTTTGGCACTGTGGATAGTTGAAACAGTTAAAAATTCATCCTTCTGCGCTCCGTCTTTTACGTCCGTAACAGAAGAATCAGGCGGCTCCAGCGCTAAATCGCTCAAAAAATCCTCAAGGCTCGAATACTGTTCCGCCAAATACAAAAAATGCTCCAAATCCTTGTCACGCTTTGTGTGGTCATCGTATTTATCAGCTAAGATAGGATGATAGTATTCTAAAATCTTTCTAACGATCTCAGCCGGCTTAAAAATATCTTTTCTCAAATCCTCAACTGTCGTGAAGAGTTTTTTTATTTCTTCAGAGTTTTTAGCAGGAAATTGTGTATTTTCAGCTTTAAAATCCAACCCGGTAACCATTGGTAAAAGCTTTGTGACAGTTTGGTTTCCAACTCCGTTCAACAAAAGCAAAATCCGATTCAAACTTATTATGTCATTTGGGTTTAAAATAACCCGAAGATAAGCTGTGACATCTTTTACGTGCGCTGTTTCTATGAACTTCAACCCGCCGTATTTTCGATATGGAATAGACTTCTTCGCCAGTTCAATCTCAAGATTGTATGTCATTCTCGCACTGCGGGCCAAGATGGCAATGTCGTTGAGAGAAATATCTTCTTCCTGCAGTTCCAAAACTCTCTGACAGATGAATTCCGCCTCGGTCTGCATATCCTTTGTGCAGATAAGCGCCGGTTTTTCAACTGAATCAATCGTTGAAAACAAAGTCTTTGAATACTTTTCTTTTGCTTTTTTTATTATTTCATTGGTCAATTCAAGGATATTCTTCGAACTGCGATAGTTTTGTTCAAGCTTTATTATTTTCGTATCCGGGAAAATATTCGGAAACTCCATTATATTCCTAAAATTAGCACCCCTAAATGAATAAATACTCTGAGAATCATCCCCGACCGCCATGACATTGTTGTGCTCGGAAGCAAGGAGTTTTATAATGTCTGCCTGTAAGGTGTTCGTGTCTTGATACTCATCAATCAAAATATATTTATACTGGTTAGAAATCTTCTTTCTTAAATCGTTGTCCGAACGAAGAAGCGTCTTCAAATACAAAAGCAAATCATCATAATCCAACAAGCTGTTCTCGCGCTTGTACACAATATACTGCTGTGAAATTTCGTTTATCTTATCTAGACAATGCTCGAACTGTTTGTATTCGCCTTCTATGACCTCGTTTGCAGACAGGTTTTTGTTTATTGCTTTTGAATAAATATCTAGAATCGTACCTTTTCTCGGGAATCGTTTTTCCTGCTTTTCAATAACCTTGCCCCTGATGTGGTTCACCACGTCTTCCGCATCAGATCGGTCAATAATGGTGAAATTGCTTTTCAACTCCAAAAGGCTCGAATATTTTCTTAAAATAAAGTTCGCAAAAGAATGGAACGTACCGCCCGCAACCTTCTCGCAGCGTGAATCCAGAATCATAGAAGCACGGTTGAGCATCTCATCCGCCGCTTTTTTTGTGAATGTCAAAAGCAAAATATTCTCAGGCGCAACACCGCTCTCTATCAGCCTCGCGACACGATATGTCAGCGTTTTCGTCTTCCCTGAACCTGCACCTGCAATAACAAGAACAGAACCCTTATCAAACTTCACAGCCTCAAGCTGCTCGGGATTCAACTCATTTTCATAGTCTATCGTATAGGCACTATAGGTTTCCTGCTTTTTCAGGACATATTTTTTTGTGACGGTCATCTCTTCCATAGGAATATTATAGTCTTTACATGGAGAGAGTTGCAAATTGTATTTTAATACCGGGCAATTGCCCTGATCTGAAGACTATGCATACACGGGCGGTGTTGATTTTGGCGGATTATTAAAAGCTTTTTGAAACTTTCTTTGGTCTTGATAAAGCTGAATCTTTTCTAATTCATCCTCAATAGTATCTTTTAACCCCAAAATATCAGATATTTTTGCAAGTTGTCTTCCTTTTTCTTCATCAGTCACTGATTCAAGGTAATCATCTTTTGCTTTTTCGACATATTCAAAGAGGTTTGCAGCACGAGATGCTTGCATTTCTTTATAAGCTTCTGTAATTTTATCTGCAGTGTTTTCGGCATGAGTAAAGCCTTTTCTCAGTGCAGGAATAATTTCGTCTAATTTTTTGTTTTTTAAATCTATTTCGTATCGTGCAAACTTATTGCCATCTTGTATGACTTTTTTTCCATCAGGTGTGACGTCATAAGTATCAGGTGCAATTACTGAAACAGTGAACACATCTTTTTCCAAGACTTTTCCGTATGGTCGTCCAGTTTTGTCAGAAAGTTCAAATTTTATATTTGTCGGGTTATCCCATTGTATATTTTGTGTGTATTGATATAATTCCTGAAAGCCATCTTTAAACAAATCATATTGTTCCGGTGTAATACATTCTTCTTTAGCTATTTTATACAACTTGTCAACAGCTTTTTCTTGTGCAGAAAACCTTTTAAAACTCGGATTTTGTTGATAATTAGAAATATTTTGTACTTTCATGGCTTACCCTCATATTCTCGTATGCTTATTTTAACGTCAGCCAGAAAAATTTTTGCTAGCTGGCTGAAAATATTTAATAAAAGTTAATAAAAAACAAACAACATTCCCGTTTGCATTAGAGCCTTATATTTGTTATATTTTTTATATGAAGAAATTTTTGTTAAGCGTATTTTTTCTAACTTTTGGGGCTTTTGTTGCAGCATTTGCGATTGAAGGGTTCTTAGTCCCAAACAAAATTATTGACGGCGGAATAATCGGTATCTCGATTATGTGTGCTTATAAAACGAGCATAGAGCTTGGTATTTGGGCAGTTGTTTTGAACTTGCCGTTTATATTCCTTGCATGGAAAAAGATGGGCAAAACTTTTGTCTTTTCAACTATATATGCAGTATTAATGTTCGCGATTGGCGTAACTGCTTTCCCTATATGGCTGCACGGACGTCATGTTTCTGACCCGTTTCTGGCTTGTATTTTCGGAGGTCTGATTCTTGGAACAGGCGTCGGGCTTATACTTAGAAGCAACGGTTCTCTTGACGGAACCGAAATCGTCGCAATCAGGGTCGCCAAAAGATGGGGATTTTCTGTTGGTGAAATTATAATGTTCTTTAATCTTTTCATATTTGTTGCTGCAGGTTTTGTTTTCAACAGCTGGCAAAGCGCAATGTATTCTATGATAACCTATTTCATTGCGTATCGGGTGATTGATATTGTGATTGAAGGTTTGAACGAATCCAAATCCATCTTCGTTATTTCTGATCACGCTCAAGACATAGGTAAAGTGGTTATGGAATCACTTGATGTGAGCGTAACCTACCTGGAGGGTCGAGGCGGCTATTCACAACAAGCAAAAGAAATTGTATACTGCGTTATAAACAGACTTGAAGTTGCGAAATTTAAAAACCTTGTGAAATCAATTGACCCATGTGCATTTATGGCGGTTGAAAACGTCCACGAAGTTGAAGGCACGAGAATAAAAAACAACAAAACAATATGCTAAAAGAAGTACTAAGTTTTTTAGAACAGTATAATATCACCTACAGCGAAAAGACTTTTCTCGTAGGCTTTTCAGGCGGATACGATTCCATGTGTCTATTGGATATTCTGTCTAAACTTTCTGCTGAAAAGAATTTTAGGGTTATTGCATTGCACTTGAACCACAACTGGCGCCCCAAAGAAGCCGAAAAAGAAGAAGAAAACTGTCGAAAATTCTGTGAAGAACGGGGAATAGAGTTCCATTCAAAGGCTCTGCCGCTTGACACTAAGCAAACAGAAACCGCGGCAAGGGAAGCAAGACAAATATTTTTTAAAAAATATTATGACGGATTCAGTGCTGACGGGCTTTTTCTGGCACACACAAAATCCGACAATACCGAAACCATTTTGTATAGAATAATCCAAGGTACGGGAATAAACGGACTTTGCGGAATTTTAGAACACAATGTAATCAATGGATGCAAGATTTATCGCCCGATATTGGGTTTTTCAAGAGATGAAATCGAAAAATATTGCAAAGAAAACAAACTCAAACCCAACCATGATTCCAGCAACGACAATTTAAAATACAAAAGAAATTTCATCAGACACAAAGTTATCCCCAAAATGAAAGAGCTAAACCCGAATCTTGATGATTCAGTGAAAAGCTTGTCCCAGATAGCTATTTCAGAACAAAATATAATCGAAGAATATCTTAATGATTTGAAAAAAGATCTTCTTCGATGTGACAAAATCAAGACAAAAGAGTTTTGTGAATTGTCATTTGACGTGCAAAAAAAACTCATAATGAACTTTTTAATCAACAGCGGCATAGACTATGACAACAAAAAAATCTCTGAAATAGTTGATTTTATTAACGAAAACAAAGATTCAAAAACAGGAAAAACCCTTTCTTTAACCACTGACTTGTGGCTTTTTGTTTCTGCGTATGAGTTTCATCCGCTTAAAAAATCTGAAATAGCCCAAAAAGCGACAGGGGCTGAAGAAGAAATTCATATCCAGGGCAACGGCACATACAAAATCAAAAACAAAAAATTCACGATAGAAAACTATATAGGGATGGACATTCCGATATTCCCTAAATCGAGCGAACCGCATGCTTATGTTTCGGGCATTACTTTCCCGATGACCATACGAAATCGAAAAGACGGAGACACCATTCAGCCTTTCGGGATGGACGGCTCGATGAAATTAAAAAAACTTTTTATCAACAAAAACGTACCCAAATTCACCAGAGATGATATTATACTCTTATGCAAAGAGGACGAAGTTCTCTGGGCATCGGGCCACTGTCTGAGCGAGAAATTGAGAGCGACAGATAAACCGACACACATCATTAAAGTGGAAGAGTGTTAAGTGGATAAAAAGATTGAAGATTTAAAAATATTAATTGATGAAAGCGATGTCCAAATAAAAACGATGGAACTCGCTGACAAGATTAATGAAGATTTCGGAGATAAAGAAGATTTGACAGTTATATGCGTGCTTAAAGGCTCCAGCATATTCTGTGCAAATCTGACTAAATACCTAAAAATGCCTGTACAGATGGAATTTATAAAGGTTTCCAGCTATGGTAATGATTTGGTTTCTTCAGGTGATGTGAAAGCGTTGGACTTGACTCTTCCGAGTTTAAAAGACAAGAATGTTTTGATAGTGGAAGATATTATCGACACCGGCTGTACGCTTAAGTTTCTTGTAGATTTAATTAAAAATACGCCTCAGCCAAAGGTTTTGAAGATAGTGACTTTTTTAAATAAGAAAATTGCGAGAAAAATTTGTCTTGAGCCTGATTACTATGGGTTTGAGGTAGATGATAAATTTGTTGTCGGCTATGGACTTGACTATGAGGGGTATTTCAGAAATTTGCCGTATATAGGATATTTTCCGGGATAGAAAAGTTGTCATTGCGCTTGCTCGCGTTAGCGTGAGGACAAAGTCCGAAGAAGCAATCCAGGAAAAATCATGAAATAAGGTTATTATTCAAATGCTTTCTTTTGTACTCTAATTAATGTGATTGTCTGGATTGCCGCACTCCTTTCAGTCGCCGCTTCGCGAGCAAGCGCAATGACGAAAAATAAACAACAAAAAATAACGCATAAAAAAACCGGGGGAAACCCCCCGGGTAAAGAGTATTCATTAAGTTTTGTTTTGCCGTGCATCACTTTCGGCAGGCTATAACCGCATGTGAATCCAGGTAAACCTTTTATTTAGTTAACCCCACGGACTTTGTTCCAGGTGTTATAGGTCTAACCTCTAATCAACTGCAGTGCTAACTGTGGAAGTTGATTTGCCTGTGACAGCAGTGTTGCTGATGTTTGTTGCAGAATCTGATACTTAGCGTAATTCGAAGATTCTTCTGCGATATCAGCATCCATAATCGTTGACTTAGCGGCTGTTGAATTCTCTATATTAACTGTTAAAGATACTGCAGCTGATTCAAGCCTACTCTGATAAGCACCGATAGCTGCTTTTCTTGTATTAAGTATTTTTAATGCTTCATCGACTGTTGCGATAAAGGCTGCTGCTGCAGAAGCGCTGGCGAATGCACTGGCAATTACTGCTGCTGCGGAACCGCCGCCACCTATCATTGTATCTGCAGTAGCATCAGCAAATACATGTGCACCTACTAACATTGCGTTTTGTGCTGGTGGAGCATTTTGACCTACTTGAAGTCTTAATCCGTTAGGAAGACCTGTTCCGTCTAGCAGTTTCAATCCGTTGAACTCAGAGGATTCTGCAACCCTTGTAAGTTCTTCTGCACGATAAAGAACTTCATCTTCCATCGCCTTCATAGATTCAGGTGAGTAAACACCGTTCGCTGCTTGGATAGCCAAGCCTCTCATTCTTAACAAGTTGTCCGAAACAACTGTTAAATCCCCTTCAGCGATCTTCAAAAGGTTGGTACCTGTTGCGATGTTGCCTTGTGCAACCTTTCCGCCTTTAATCTGGGTATCTAAATTTGTTGCGATAAACATACCAGCTGCATCATCCGCAGCACAGTTTACCTTGTAACCTGTAGACATTCTTTCTAATGTCTTGTTAACCGATGCCGTCGCTGATGATAAGCTTCTTTGAGCCGTCAACGCCGACATGTTTGTGTTCAAAACCATAGCCATTTTTCTATACCTCTTCTCTTTACTTTCCCATCATGCTCTAATACTCTCTACAATTTTCATGATGGCTTTCTCTCTACACACCCTATAACGGATTAATTTTTGTAAACTTTATTATACTTTAGTATGATTTATCTACAACTTTAGTATAATTTTTTATACATAAAGTTTACAAAAAGTTATACCAAACTATTAGAACAAACAAGGGAACATGACTCAAAGCGAAGTTTGGTATAATATATAAGAATGTTAATAAATAATAGTGTTGAGTTATTTAAAGCATGACAGAAAAAAGCTCCATATTTTTTATATCTGACTGCGATAGGACCGCTTCCCAGGTTAAATCTAAAATCATGCTACTTCGTTCTTCGGATAATTTTGAGCATGTCGAATATGATTGGGCATTTGATAAGGTGAAGAAGCAGACTCCGGGCGCTATTTTTTATGATATTAGAGACCATGGAGACGAATTTTTCAGCTTTATAAATAAAGTGAAACAGACGCCCGGCCTATGTCTTGCGTCTATTATCGTGTTGTTTGACAAAATAGATGAAGCATTGCTTTGTGAAGCTTTTGAGGCGGGCATTTCGGATTTCATATGCTTAAAATCCACCGACTCAGAGTTTACAATCCGCGCCCTGTGGGCAATGCAGAGAAAAAATAAGGCTCTTGACTACACAAACAAAATGGAAATCCTCTCACAACTCAACATTGTAGACTCTAAAACAGGCATATATTCAAAGAACTATACATTTACAATAATAAAAGAAGAAAGCAAAAAAAGCATAGGTTCACTAGCAGTAATTGCTCCTGACATCAACACCAGAAGCAAATTATCGCTGGACCAGCTTGCTAAGACTATAAAAAAGAATATCCGACTGTCTGATACCATCGGCTTTTCCGGAGATTTCAAAATTTATGTTTGGTTCCCCGAAACCTCTGAAAACAAGATTGTTTCTATATTAAAGAAAATCAAGAAACAACTGCCTACAGAGTGCAGCATCAGTGCAGGTATTGCGTATTCAGCTAACTTAAAATTCGAAGCGGTGGACGAAAAAGCCAACAATGCGCTTTCTCGGGCACTCTTAAAAGACAAGTCTTTTGCGTTCTCCTCAGAGCCGCAGGATAAACCCTTTAAAGAGATTAAAAAAAGCTCGACCTATTCGAATTTTAAAATGCAAAAGCAGGATTTCTTGAAAAGAATTGAGGAGATAGTTTCTCCAATATTCTTCCAAACACAGAAAATCATTGAAGAAAAGCTTTTCCAAACCGACATCAAGCAAGACATCAATGATAACGGCTGCATGTTCAGGCTAAAAAATGAAAATTGCGTGAGCACTTTAAAAATCAGCTATCCCGGATTTACAAAAGTGAAAATATCCGTTTCACACAAACTGGGTTCTGAGGTGCTGGAAAGCAATGCCTCTTTTGAACTTGCAGAAGTAGACAGAGAAAAAATTATCAGAGTTTTAGACACCATGGTAAGGGATTATCAAAAATACACATCATCATAGGGGATTTTAATGCAAACCTTCATCTCATCATCGGTATTCAATAATTTTAAAGAAGCAGTGGAATTGGCTCAAGAACTTGATGTAAACCTTGAAATCAGCAGATTGACCACAAATCTTGAAGATTTGGATGAAACCTTTGATATCATTGTACATCAGATGAAACAAGACCTGAAAGATTTTAAAAACGAACTGAGCCTGCATGCTTTCTTTTTCGACTTGTGTCTTATCAGCTCTGATCCATTGATTAGAGAAGCATCATATAAAAGATTTGAGCAATCTTTGTTTGCAGCAAAAGAGCTCAATGCAAGAACCATAGTCTTTCACACAGGTTTTCAGGCAACATTGAAGCATGCTCCGTATCATCTGTTGTTTAAAGAAAAATATATAGCCTTTTGGAAAAAACACATCAAAATGTTCGAAGAAGCAGGGATAGTGGCTGTTATTGAGAACATGCTTGAAAAATCACCAGAGTTTATTTTAGAAGTTATAAAGGCCGTCAATTCGCCTAACCTAAAAGTGAGTTTGGACATCGGACACGTAAATATTCATTCAAAAGTCCCTGTTGTAGAGTGGCTAAAGCACTACAACACATATATCTATCACATGCACATCCATAATAATTACGGAGACGATGATACGCACAACTCGCTTCTAAAAGGCACAATCAACATGCAAGAGGTTTTTGAAACAATAAAAAAACTAAAGCTCAACCCGAAGATTGTCCTTGAAATCTTTGAAAAGGGCGATGTGATCGAGAGCCTGATTTTTTATAATAGGTTTTTTGATACCAGAGAAAAAATGGGGGTAGGCTCATGATAACCGAACAAAATTCACTATTTTTATTTATAGATGTACAGGAAAAACTTGTTGCAATGCTGCAAAAAGATAAGGTTAAGAAACAAGCCGGTATCTTGGCTCAAGCAGCAAATATTCTGGGCATAGACTGTGTCGTAACAGAACAATATCCTGCCGGCCTTGGTGCAACTGTTCCTGAAATAAAAATGCAGCTACCCGAAAACACGAGTTTTGTTGAGAAAACGAGTTTTAATGCACTTGATGAAATGAATGTAGTTGAAGCATTAAAAGGCAAAGAGAATATATTTGTTTGCGGTATAGAAACACATGTCTGTGTTTTGCAGACAGTAGAGGCTTTGTTGGAAAATAAATACAACGTCTATGTTATTCAAGATGCTTGTGCTTCAAGAGATTCTCATGAATTCAAAGCAGGTATAAAATACATGCGCCACGAAGGTGCAAAGATTTTTACAACAGAAATGACACTGTTCAAACTTCTCAAAGGCTCAAAACACCCGCAGTTTAAACAAGTTCAGTTTCTGGTAAAATAAATGATACTCCAAGACTTTTCAGAATTCATACAAAACTATTACGAAGAAAAACAAGAGGAGGACAAAACACCGCTGTTCTTGTTGTTTTTTTGGATGAAAAACAAGGTCGAGACTCCGGCAAGAAACAATATCGACAGAATAATCCAAAAAGAAATATACCTTGCAAAAAATAAAGCTGGTGATTTTTTGTTGATAGGTAAATCACCGTCCGGCAGAAAGCTTGTGGACAGTTTGTATAATTTTGCACTGAGTTTTGAACAGCAGCAATATGCAAGATGGCTCCACAATAAAAAACCTGAAGACTTTACAAATTGTTAAGAAATGCACCACAAGGCTCATAAAGCATGGAAGCATGACATTTTTTTATTATATAATTATCGGTTTTAAAAAAATAATATCTGTAGAAAACCTGTAGAAAACTATATAAAAACTTTATACACTCTGTTCAAAATTCTGATGTTTTATACATAAATTTATATTTTCATCTTTTTTATAAAAGTTATTGAAACCAATTAACAACTTTTGAACAACTATTTTACAATGTTATCTACAACTTAATTCTTTTCCTTGTTTGGGTTACAATAGGTTTTATACAGAAAATGTTGCCCTTTATTACTATTATTATTTATATATATTATTATATTAATTAATAATATAAAATAGAAAACATATAGAGTAAAAAATAAAGCTCAAATTTTAAAAATAAAAATGGGGAACGTCAGGAGAAAAAATGGAATTTACAATTGAAAAAGAGTTGTTGTCTACAAATTTAAAAATCGTTGAAAAAACAACAGTGGTAAGAGGCATCCAGCCGGTTCTTTCAAATATTTTAATCGAAGCGGAATCAAACAATTTCATCCGATTCAGCGCAACAGACCTGGATATAAACATTGTCACAAAAACAGTTGCATCCGTAAAAAAAGAAGGAAAGATTACCCTTCCCGCAAAAAAACTCGCTGAAATAGCTGCCAAATTAAGCAACAAACCCGTAACCTTTATTCTCAACGAAGCGACGAATGTCGTAAGTATCAGCTGCGGTAACACCAAAATTGAACTTATAGGTATCAGCGCTGACGAATTTCCGGCTGTTACGAAAGAAGAAGACTTGAAAGACAAAGAGTGTGTGGATATTGATATAAAACCACTCTTAAAATCCATTAAACACACGGCTTTTTCAGCTGCAAACTATGAAAACAGGAACATTATAAGCGGTGTATACTGCCTGATTTCAAATGACAAACTCGAAATGGCAGCTACTGACGGAAACAGATTAACAAGAAATGTCGAACCTATCCAAAATAAACTCACAGAAGATGTAAGTTGTGTAATTCCTTCAAAAACATTGCAGGAATTCTTAAGAACTTCAGCTATGATTGATGATGATAAGGTTTGCTTGATTATTGAAAAAACAAAAATAATCATAAAAACAAGCAACATGATTATGACTTCCCGCCTTTTAGAAGGCGAATATCCTCCATATAAACAACTTATTCCGCAGACCTGTGAGAAGAATGCTGTTGTTGACAGAGAAGAAATGATAGATGCCCTGGAAAGGGTTTCTGTAATGGTTAATGAGCGCACAAATATAGTTAAATTTATATTTGGAGAAAATACACTTTTCTTAAAAGCAGACACGCCTGACGCAGGTGTAGGTGAAGATTCTATCAGTGCGGAATATGATGATGATGAGCTTACTATAGCGTTCAATTACAGATATGTTTTGGATTCATTAAAAATAATGGATTCTAAAAAGATAAAAATAGGATTGGGCGGCAGCTTGTCTGCTACATTGTTCAGACCTGACAGCGAAGATGATTATCTGTGCCTGATAATGCCGATACAAATTCGATAAAAATAAATATTGACGATGTTTTTGTCGTCATGTTGAACTTGTTTGCGGCGCCAACCCGGTTGCAGTATCAGTAGATTATTGAAAAACCCAATCCGATGTTTAAAGCAGGTTGCACAATTAGTACAGATCCCGAACTCGTTTCGGGATGACAGATATAAAAGGTTAAAAAATGAAA
>JAVBRY010000232.1:0-7783 GCA_031547505.1 Candidatus Gastranaerophilaceae bacterium
CACCCGCGATTCGAACGCGGGACCTATCCCTTAAAAGGGGAGTGCTCTACCGACTGAGCTAGTGGCGCATAATTTTTGCTATTCAATTTTCAGGTGCCTTAGCTCAGTAGGTAGAGCTAATTTGACTTCGCTCGGCAAGCCTCTCGGGGCGACTGAGCTAGTGGCGCATATTTTGTAATTATTAAATTTTCAAATCTGTTTCGGATTCCAACTATTAGCTAGTAAGTGTTACCCTTGACTGCTTTATTAACATAACAAGAACATAATTTGTCGTCAAATAAATTTTTGCCTTCTTTTGCAGAAAACGTGTTTTCGTGCAAAATGGCGTCACGGAAACACTAAAGGCATGGAGTTTTATTTGGTTAGTAAATAGTGACTAAACAAATATTGTCTGGTCTCTGCCCGGTCCAACACTGACGATAGAGATTTTAGTTCCAATTAACTGCTGCATCCTGCAAAGATAGTTTTTCGCATTTTCAGGCAGCTGGTGGTATTTTTTAATCCCTGTAATATCCTGATTCCAGCCTTTGAAAGTTTCGTATACAGGCTCAAGATACTTGTGTATATTGACGTTTGTTGGGTAGTAGTTGTATATTTTGCCGTCGCGGGTGTCTTTGTATGCTGTGCAGACTTTTATTTCATCAAATGTGTCGAATACATCGAGTTTTGTGATTGCCATAGAGGTTAAACCGCTCACGAGAACTGCATATTTGGCAACGACAGCATCAAACCAGCCGCATCTTCTTGCGCGACCTGTAGTAGTACCGAACTCGGCTCCTATTGTTTGTATCTGTTCACCGATGGAGTCTGTCAATTCAGTAACAAATGGCCCTTCACCTACTCTTGTTACATAAGCTTTTGAAACGCCGATAATTTCTTTAAGAACGCTCGGCCCGAATCCACTCCCTGTTCCTGCACCGCCTGCTACAGGATTTGAGCTGGTAACATAGGGGTATGTTCCACAGTCGACATCGAGCATGACTCCTTGTGCGCCTTCGAAAAGAACAGATTTATTTTCGCTTAGTGTGTTATGGTATACTTCTTGCCATTCCCAAAAAATAAATGGTTTCAGCATATCTGCATATTTTTTACAGAGTTCTAAAATACATTCTTTTGAATATGTTTCGAGCCCATATACGAACTCTAATTCTTTATTTTTTAAAGGCAGGATTGTATCGAGCTTTTTCGACAAACCTTCTTCATCGTAGAGATCTTCGACTTTGATACCGTATCTTGCAACTTTATCCGTATATGTCGGGCCAATACCTTTTTTTGTGGTACCGATTTTGTTTGTTGTGGTGGATTCGCTTTTGCCGTCAATATCTATGTGATACGGCATTGTGATAGAAGCAAGCGGAGATATTTTCAGGCCGTCTAACGAAATTTTCTCAGCCTTCAGTCCTTCGAGTTCACCCATAAGAGTTTCGGGATGAATAACTGTTCCCGCACCAATGATACATGTTTTGCCTTTGTATAAAATGCCTGACGGGATTAAATGAAATTTGAAAGTCTTGTTATCAACAACTACAGTATGACCGGCATTGCAGCCGCCTTGGTATCTGATTATTAAATCAGCATCTTGAGCAAGCAAATCTGTAATCTTTGCTTTTCCTTCGTCTCCCCACTGTGCGCCAATGACAACCGTATTTTTCATTGCTTTTCCCTGCTTTCCCCTGTTCTTTGACCTGATTCTCTGCTTAATATCACGTTAAAAACTCACATATCTAATTATAGAACAAACAAATATGTTATGTGAAAAATAAAAGTATATACTCTTATTGAAAAATGTTTAATTCATGATAAAGCTGGAAAATTGCGTGCAGTGCTGAATTAAAGCCAATGACCATCAACTATTTCAAGGTACTTTGTAACGAAATGTAAACATAAGTATATACAAAAAGGCAATTTTTTAGAGTTATTTACCTTTATATATATAAGAGATATATAATAAAAGGACAAAGAAATGACAATCAGCGCAATTCAAACAGAATTAATAAGTGTAGGATATCAAATATCTGACTGTGAATTTTCCGCTGTTGAAAACGCAAACACTCATTTAGCTGTTGCCAGAGAAATGGAAACAGTACGCAACGACCAAAACGCTGAAGGCCAAGCCTACATGAAACAGCATATGGACGACGAAGGCGTAACTTCTCCGACTATGGAAATGATTGAATATGTAAATAGTAACCACTTCAATGCAAAATATGATGCAATTATATCAGCACTTTCTACAAAAGAAAAAACACTCGACAGAGAAAAAACACAGATAGAGACAAAACATACTAACTTGAGTGCCAGACGCGAAAGCTTACAAAAAGAACTTGATAAAGATGTTACACAAGTATTCGGAACATTCAAATAAAAAGTTTATATCGCAACAAAAAACAAAAGAGACTCAAACGAGTCTCTTTTGTTTTTATCTTTTATATCAACGGTTTAATTGCCCTATCCAAAATTCCTGTACAATATGCTATCACTATTCCGTAGTTTGTTATCGGAACATTTGCTTCTTTAGATTTCATAATCCGTGAAAGAATCTCTCTTCTATTTGTCATACACGCACCACAGTGGATTATCAAAGCAAACTCTTCCAAATTGTCCACAAAGTCATGTGAAGAGTGATATATAAATTCAAGATTCTTGCCTGTCTTTTCTTTAAGCCACTTTGGTATTTTCACTCGTGCTATATCATCTTCTATCTGGTGGTGGGTACAGCTTTCCGCCATAAGGATTTTGTCATTGTCTTTGAGAGAAGCTATTGCCTTAGCGCCTTCATAAAATTCACCCAAGTCACCCTTTAATCTGCCGAACAGCACCGAAAAAGAAGTCAGAGGAATAGACTTGTCCACTATGTTATCCACCTCTTTAAAAGCCTGAGAGTCTGTAATGACCAATGCAGGAGGCTCTTTTAACTCTTTTAATGCTTCTTCCAGTTCGGTATCTCGAACAACAACTGCCTTACAGCCATTATCAAGAATATCCCTTATCGTTTGAACCTGAGGCAAAATCAGTCTGCCTTTCGGCGCTTCTTTATCAATAGGAACAACAAGAACAATTGTCGAACCTTTCTCTACCAAATCCCCCAGAATCGATGGCGGGTTTATAAAATTTTCAGGAAGAACCTCTATCAACTGCTTCTTTAAATCATTCACAATACTTCTATCTTTTGTAAGACACGTTTGAAGCGGTATTTGAACATATTTTCTTATATTATCAAGCTGCGCATCAGGAATTT
Source organism: Candidatus Gastranaerophilaceae bacterium (assembly GCA_031547505.1). Taxonomy (GTDB): domain Bacteria; phylum Cyanobacteriota; class Vampirovibrionia; order Gastranaerophilales; family Gastranaerophilaceae; genus JAVBRY01. Next base: position 3,239 of record JAVBRY010000232.1, read on the forward strand.
TTTGAATATCTGTTTTGTTTATAACTGCAAGAACAGGGATATTACGATGTTCGAATTCTTTATAAAGGCTTATCTCAAACTCATTCCACCCCTCATAGTCACAAATAATAACAGCAATATCAGTACGATCGAAAACCTTTTTTGTCCTCTCAACCCGCATATCACCTAAATTACCCTGTGCCCCAACATCATCAACCCCTGCGGTATCTATAAAAACCACAGGACCAAGAGGTAAAAATTCCATTGTTTTTTCAACAGGATCTGTTGTCGTGCCTGCGATTTCAGAAACTATCGAGACATCCTGATTCACAAGGGTGTTCAACAAAGAAGACTTTCCTGCGTTTCTTTTCCCAAATATTCCTATATGCAGCCTGTTTGCCTTTGGGGTGTTATTCATTTTTGTCTCTTTCGCTCAATTCAGCTTTGATTTCTTTCAATGATGATTTACCGCTGATAAAATAAATACTTGCAATCACTGTTATAACAAGCATTATAGTTAACTGGTGTATAAATGCAATCCCCAACGCCTGAGATTTATTTATATGATAAATACTTAAAGCCAAAATGTACGCAAATTGATACGGTCCGACAAAAACCGAAGAAGACGGAATAACCGTGGATAATGCTATAAAACTTATTACAAAAAACGCAATAGAGAAACCGAAGTGGATTCCAAAGCCGAGAATCAAAATATATGTGACCACACATTCCAGAGTCCATGCCATAATGCTCATCAAAAATGCAAGTGTAAAGCATTTAGGATTATTTAAAACTTCAAAACCGCTGATAAAAGACTGCATGTGCGTTGATATCTTTTCTAATCCCTGTTCAAAACGGTTCAATACAGGGAGTCTCTTTATTTTTTCAAAGAACCAGCCTATTTTGTTTGTCTTAAAAATTACAAAAAAGAAAACCAAGGCTCCGACAAAAAGTACCGCTGAAACATAAGCAATCTTTAACGCCCACGGGTGATTGAAATATGTAAATATAGCAAAAAACAAGATTAAAAGGATTGAAATACCGTCTATAAGCCTCTCAAGGATAATAGATCCGAGAAGCTTCATCCTGCTCTCGCCTATTTTTGTTCCTACGTGATATGCTCGCCAAAAATCCCCTGCACGAGCCGGAAGATAACTGTTCAGAGTGTTGCCTGCCGTAAAGGACAGAAACGCTTCTTTTGCAGAAAGCTTGTCATTTAGGCACAGAAGATACTTCCACCTTGCTCCTCTGATATAAATACTCAAAACATACAAGGGTATAAAAGCCAAAAGAACCTTGTAATTAAACATCTTGAAAGTAGCCAAAAGCATATTCACGTCGAGCTTCCACACAATAAGCCCTATAAAAATAAGACTTACTACTAAACCCAATATTTTATCTTTGTGCCCCTTCAGCTTTTCCACTCTTCACGCTATCCTGTTTTTATTGATGTTATTTTACTGTAACCAGTACCTTAATTGAAGATTTTTCCTTATTTCTTTCAAAGGCATCTATAGATTTATCGATATTATAAACATCAGTGATTAGAGGCTTCACATCGATTTTCTTGCTCGCAAGAAGTTTTAGTGCCGGCTTGAATTGACCGCATCTTGACCCCACAATTGTTATCTCATCAATTACAATCGGAGCAAGGTTGAACTCTTTTGAAGCCGCAATTGTGCTTTTCAAAATCAAAGTACCTCTTGGTTTTGTCAACGCTAATGAGGTTTCAAACCCTGATATAGAACCTGTCGCTTCTACAACAAAATCAAAATCTTTTTTAACATCAATATCCTTCAAAAGTTTTGTGTTAACACCTTGATTCTTAGCTATATCAAGTTTCTCCTGATGCTTACCAATCAATGTGACATCCAGAACTGCTGAATTCAAAGCTAATGCAATCATCAGTCCGAGTTTGCCATCCCCGAGAACTGCAACCTTCTTATACGGAGGAATATGAACCTGCTCAAGTATCTCAAGCGCCGCCGCCAACGGTTCAACAAACACTGCTTCTTCGTCAGATACGTTAGCAGGTATTTTTAAAAGATTTTGTATCGGAAGTGCAACATACTCGGCAAAACAGCCTTCTCTGTGCCATATGCCCAAGGTAGTACGTGTTTGGCAGTGTCTTTCCAATCCACAGCAGCAGTATTCACAATGTCCGCATCCGCAATTTATTTCGCCGACAACCCTTTTGCCTACCCACGTTTTATCTGCATTGTTTACATTTTCAACCACGCCCGTAAATTCGTGCCCAAGAATGCCTTTATATCCCATATAACCTTTAGTTATTTCATAGTCAGTATTACAGATGCCTATTGTATTGACCCTGATAAGTGCTTCACCTTCTTTTGGCATCGGCATCGGGTAGTTTTCTTCAAATTTAAGACCATCATCAAATATTACAGCTTTCATATATTCACTACTCCTTCTAGCACTCCCCGGCCAATTCATATTAATTAAAAAAATTATAGATTAAGCAAAAGGAATGTGCAATTAATACTAAATGCTATATTTTTCAAATGTTGTGATATAGTAGTATTTAGTAAAGAGTGTTAAGAGTCCAAAATGAACCACTATTCCCATAAGTTCGATATCTCTATGGAACAAAAGCTGAGAGAGTTTTTTGAAAAAGACGATGCCGCTATATCAGACCAGCTGAATGCCATATGGAGAGCCAGAACGCCTAAATATTCTGCCATCTTCTACAATACAGGCAAATTCCTTATTCAAGGCTCGGATGTCGTTGAAATTGCTCAAAGACTGGAAGAGTATCTTGGGATGGATAAAACAGATTTTGAAGCACAACAGCAAGAAATCAGCACCCCTATTAAAAGAATAGGTGTTGATGAATCCGGCAAAGGAGACTTTTTCGGCCCATTGGTTATAGCCGGGGTTCTTGTTGATGAAACGAATATTGAAATACTTAAAAAAGCAGGAATAAAAGACTGCAAAAAGGTTGACGACAAACTCATCAACAAAATGGCGAGCATAATAAAAAACAATTGTATCTTTTCAATCGTAACCATCAACCCTGCTAAATATAACGAACTGTACGAAAAGCTGGGTAACCTGAACCTTCTTCTTGCGTGGGGACATGCCCGTGCAATAGAGAATATCTTAGAAAAGAAGAACTGTGACTATGCACTGTCTGACAAGTTCGGCGATGAAAAACTTATCCAAAATGCCCTTATGAAAAAAGGGAAAAAGATTACTCTTGAACAAAAGCACAAGGCTGAAAGCGATATAGCTGTAGCAGCTGCATCGATAATTGCCAGAGCACAGTTCTTAAACAGCTTATCCGAACTTTCCACAAAATACGGCATAACTATTCCTAAAGGCGCGTCAGAAAAAGTTATACAGGCAGCAAAATCAATCAGCTCCAAGTATTCAAAAGACGAACTTTCAAACACTTCCAAAACCCATTTTAAAACTTATCAGGAAGTATAGCTTCGTCAAATATTTGACTGTCATACCGCTGCACGGTTTTGTAGTGTATTTTGTATATGTCTGAGCGGTATCTAATAATATGTTCCTTGTAGACCCCGCTCATAATTAAATTATTGCAATATTAGGCAATCACACAGCGGGGTGACAACATTACCCGAGTAATTATAAAGACATAACATTTCAACAATATAAATGCTAAAATTAGTATGGGGAGTGTACATGCTAATTCAAGGCTCATCACTAAGTTCAAGGACTCAAACGCTTGTCGATAAATACGTTGAATTAATCGACAGCGGTATAAGTGCGTCTGAAATCATTGTCCTGACCCTCAATGCACACAAAAGAAACTCGTTCAGCGAAGAAGTTAAAAAAAAATGCAAAATTTCTTATCTTGAAAACCCCAGAATATACTCGTTCTTTGGGCTTGTTTACAATACTATCCAAGATAATTGGGCAAATATCGAAAATTCGATAAAAATCGGCAACCCTTCAGTTTTTCCCAATCTAACAGGTCTTGAGATTTCAGAACTGCTATGGAAAAACGCCGCTGAAGAGGTAGGATTCGCTGACTACAATTCAAAAGTAAACCTGCTTCACCAACTATTCAGACGCTATTCATTGATTGTGCAGAACAATCTTTCTCAAAATGATGTCGATATGCGTTCCGGTATTTTAAAAGAATCATTCGGACCAGACACCAAAAAAGCTATTGAGAACTTTAAAAAGAAAACCGTTGAGCATCGTGCATTTGACTATCTAAGACAGCTCGGGATTTTCTCCTATGTGTATCAAAATACAGACTATTTTAAAAACATAAAATATATTTTTATTGACGATGCTGATGAAATTACCAATGCGGAATTTGCGTTTGTTGAATATCTGAAACCTCATCTGAAAGAGAGTTTTATCGCTTATGACAGGAACGGAACTTCTCGAATGGGTTTTTTAAATGCCGACTTGAAGATGGTTAAAAAGATAGAAACACTATTCGCTGAAAAACCGATAGAACTTGATAATATAGCGTTTTCAAACATTGAAACCGAACACACCCCGACCTCAAGACGCCTGGAGATGACAAACCAGGCTTTAAACAAAGTAGATGAACTGCTGAAAAAC
>JAVBRY010000002.1:0-8061 GCA_031547505.1 Candidatus Gastranaerophilaceae bacterium
TCAAACTTCCCAAACTACAAATATCGAGTTTTCGCTGGTAGATAAGGACAAAAACTTTGACCCTGTCGAAAACGGTACTGATTTTGAAGAAAATTCTTTTATAAAAGCCGGAGAAGCCGCAAAGATTATGAATATGTATGCCCTTGCAGATGATACAGGGCTTTGTGTGGACGCTTTGGACGGAGAACCGGGATTGCACTCGGCTAGATACGCTCCTACAGCTGAATTGAAGATAGAAAAGCTGTTGAACGCATTGAAAAATGTGCCTGAAGAGAAAAGAACGGCAAAGTTTGTCTGTGTAATGGTATTGGTGAATTCTAAAGGCGAAAAAATCCATACTGAAATTGGGGAGATAAAGGGCGTGATTGCAGATAAACCGCAGGGCGAGTATGGTTTCGGTTATGATCCGATATTTTATATACCGGAGTTAGGGAAAACTATGGCACAGATGACTCTGGAAGAGAAAAACACTCTGAGTCACCGTGCAAGAGCACTTTTACCTATGATTGAGTGGATTAAAAGAAATTTGTAATAATAAACATTAGTCCGAGATTAACAAGCCGAAACTGCATCTCTACCGATTACAATCTTTGCGTCTAGCGGAGGAGACAGCTCACTTCATGCAACTCAATACACATAGCCCAAACCAACCCAAACACACCAATCTTCAACCCGAAGGCAACAGGCTCCCTCAGAACAAACACAATAATCTACGCATCACAACAACACTAAAATGACTATATGTTATTGAGTTGCATGAAGTGAGCATAGCGAATTCCGGCAAGTGCAGAGTCGAACGAAGTGAGCGAGCACGTCCGGCGAAGCAGAACCACGCTTCTGCGAAGCTGCCGGTAATTCAAGACAGGAGGAGCGGTCTATAATTTTTGCAAAACAATAGGCATTAATTGGTGTTGTTGATATGCAGTTCCGGCATGTTATATTAAAATAATAAGAAAAGCCCGATAATTATCGGGCTTCAAACTATTCAAATAGGTAATATATATGTTGGTCTAGTATTTATAAGCTACATACGCCGGATCATATAGAATATCAAGCGAATTTTTGAAATTATTAGCTTGCTTTGTGTTCTTTGGCGTAAATATAATATTAGCTATGTTATTAGCGAAGTCTCCGCATTTTGCTTTAAATGCTGACCAGAAGCCAGAATTAACCATATCAGTTTCGCTTATCTGGGCTATTTTTCTCGTATTTGCGACATAGTCCATAATGGCTTGATTGGTATCGCCAAAGCTTGGGCGCGAGCCCAATACTCTTTGTTTATTATTTGAATTTGAATAGTCTACTGATATAACTCTATTCACTTTCATCTGTTCATTCCTTATATTGTAATTTGTAATTAAGTGTTTTTATTACACTATTTAGTACATTTTCATTATGTACCACATATTTTTATTTGTCAACCCTACCTAATAAAAGTTTAATATTGGATGAAAGCCATTGTCCTGAGCGGAGTTTCGAAAAAGTGCTCTTCTTACACTTATTCGTCCATCTGGGGTAATTTATATAGTTAATTTTAACGGACAACTTTCTATTTTTAAATTACCCGTGTGGATAATTGTTCACATGCGGATAAAAATGATATAAATAATTTAAATCTTTTTCATACTTCCAACTATTCTTAATTCCAGACAGCTAGGGCATCATAGCCCTATTTTTTTATTTTTTGAACAAAAAATCATAAAAAATAAAGTGTACTTACTACGCTAATTGTTGATGGTATATGCATGCCGAAATCGTATAGCATCGAAGCATTACACCTATTTTGTAGTAAAGTTACAAATTGTAAATTTATGTAAACGATATATATGAGATATATCCACAAATTATTTCTTTAACTCCCCAAAATCCACTAAAAAGCGATGTTTTTGACACCGCCCTATAAAAATAAATTTACGATTATATTTTATAAAATTAATGATGATTATTGTTATTGTTTTTCAAAAGCTTCTCCAAATCCGCCTGAGCATTATCTGTTGTCTTTTTAAACCCGAATTTATCCACAAGGAAATTAATCATATTCGGTGTGATTATATTAGCCGAACACACAGGCATATATATGTTTTTCAGCCCTACCTGCTTTATATTAAACAAATGCGAAATTGTGTGCAAATTGCATTGGGTTACGAACAGTGAAACAGGAACTTTGGAAAAATCCAGCTTCTCTTTCAGTTTGCCCAGAATTTTGTAAATCAACGATGTGGTGAAATACGAATTTACGTGTAGAGCATTGCTCTTATGTGTTTCTATGGCTGTTGAAATCACATAACAATCTTTTGGAATACTCTCTACAAGTGTTTTAAAATATTCTGTCGAAAACACCGCATGGTTCACTAATCCAACAATAATCAGGTGTTTTATTTCCCCTGCATCTATTTTTTCTATAATCTTATCAACATCAGCAAGAACTTTATCTTCATTGTATCCGACATTGATTTTTGAACTTTTTTCTTCATGATTAGAGTTTTTATATTCTTGAGCAGCTTTGATTAGAGGAGCAAAATCATCTCCTTCAATTTTGCTCATTCCTTTGCCGGAGAGATAGTTTGTTGTGAAAATCCTTCCTCTGAACAGGCGCTCAAACTTGTGGTGCGAATTTTTAGTAATCAAAATAGAACCGTTAAAAGCCGAAAAATCAATTTGGAAATTATCCATAGTTTTTTGGAAATGACCGACAAGGTTTTTATATTCTTTTAATTTTGGATATGAGTGGGCGCTAATTGTTCCGTTGTGCGTGTAGATATTGATTTGTTCATCTTTTGCAGCTTCTAAAAGTCTGCCCAAATCATAAAGGTTTTGCCCGGTGACAAGAATGTTCGGTCCGGTTTTTATTGCGTTGAGATGAACCTTTGTTTCATGGATTTTGCCGAAATATTCTTCCTTAGCGGTATTCAATCTATTACTTATCTGAAAATTAATGGCAGCAAAGGCATTAATTTTTCTCAATAATTTTTCTTCAGTAAACGTCGTGAAGTTCAAATTATTAAACAGTTTAATAATTTCATCAGCTTCACCTTCGCATTCTACATCATAAGATTCCAGCTCAAGAAGCCTGACACTGGCGCTTTTTAAAATTTGTAATATTATTTCCGTAAGGTTTTTTGCATTTGTTGAAAGGGTCTTGCTGCGAAGGACTGCCTGCTTTTCACCTTGCTGGACTATTGTTTGGAAATCGAATCGGTCGATTTTAATAGTTGAGTGTAGTATCTGGCACTCGACGTTCCTTTCCTCGCATACTTTCTTGAAAACGCTCTCCACCGCTCTTCTTTCAATATCGATATCTTCCAGAATCCTTTCGAATTCGTTGATATTGAACTCATAACCCACGATTACCATAGAAAGATACTGTATAATTTTTTTCTTGAGAGGGATATTTTGATATCCCATTTCTTGCATTTTCACTACATAGTAGGTGATTTGTTTCAGTTCATACAAAAGAACTTCCACCAAAGAATACATAACAGGATCAATACTGCAGCTTCCCTGTATAGCGCAGTCATTAAAACCAATATTTTCATCCGGATAATAGTTAAACATAATTCTCCAAAGTTTATAAACTTAGCGATAAATAATCTTCTATATTTTAAACGACACTTAGGCAAAAACCATTAGATAAAAGGGCAATAAAAGGATAATGTAAAAATTAACCACACTGCTACTATAAGAATTATTAAATATAGTATAATTTTAAATAACTATATAAAAAAGATAGAAAAGAGTATTCGGATGAGAAAATTTATACTGTTTATTTTTGTGTTTGCAATGGGTCTGGCAGTTTTTGCACAGGACTATTCCGTCTTCAAACTCGATAATGGTCAAACCGTAATAATTAAAGAAGTGCATGACAACCCTATCGTGACAATTGATACGTGGGTTAGAACCGGTTCTATAAATGAAAGCGACAAAAATAATGGCGTGGCGCATTTTTTAGAACACCTGTTCTTTAAAGGCACACAAAAATACCCGACAGGCGAATACGATAAAATACTCGAATCCAAAGGTGCAGTAACAAACGCCGCAACTAGCAAGGATTTTACTCATTATTATATAACTATTCCTTCAAGAGACTTCCAAACTGCTCTTGAGCTCCACGCAGACCAGCTTTTGAATCCTCAAATTCCGAGAAAAGAGCTTGAGAAGGAGAGAAAAGTTGTCATTGAAGAAATAGCAAAAAACAATGACAGCCCGGATACGAAGCTCTATGAAAACCTTATAAAAGGTTTTTATGTTGAACACCCGTATGCCCGCCCCGTTATTGGTAATAAACAGGTCATTGGAACAATAACACGTGAAGAAATCCTTGATTTTTACAATAAATGGTACAATCCGTCTAACATGATTACCGTAATAGTAGGTGATATCAATACTCAAGACACTCTTAATTCGATAAAAAAAGAATTCAATAAGCCCGTGACGGCAAAAACAAAACTGCCTGTATATAAGATAGATAAAGGAGTTACCCACACAACAAAAATCTCCGACAAAGCCAAAATCAAAAACGCATATATATTAATAGGATTTAGAGGCGTGAGCTCTAAAAACCCGAAAGACAGCTATGCACTTGATGTTTTGGGGACGATACTCGGTGAAGGACGTTCTTCAAAACTGTATCAATCAATAAAAGAACAAAAACAGCTTGCGTACAGTATTTCAGCCGGTCATTCCAATATGAAAGACGACAGCATGATGTTTATTAAAGCGAATTTTATACCCGAAAACCTTGATAAACTTGAAACCGCAATATTTGCTGAAATAGAAAAAGTAAGAAACGGAAACCTTGATGATTCGGATATTCTTACCGCAAAACGCATAATAGAGCGTGATACATTCTATGCCAGAGAGTCAACCTCAAATATAACAAGCGAATTGGGCTACACTACACTTATATATGATGACCCGATGTTCTACGAAAATTACATAGCTAATATTGAAAAAGTAACAAAAGCAGATATTATAAATGCGGCAAAAAAGTATATGAATCCGAACTCTGCGGTGATTTCGATTGTTCTGCCTGAGGACATGAAAGACATCAATGAAAAACCTATCAGTAGCTTCACGCCTGATGAAGCGAAGCTTGTCGCAACAGACAAAAACGTTTCAAAATATGAACTGCCAAATAAAATGACCTTGATAATCAATCATAATAAGTTGAATGACATTGTTGCGATTCAGATATTCGCAAAAGGCGGGAATTTCCTTGAGAAAAAACCCGGCGTTGCGAATATGACAGCAACAGGTATGATGAAAGGCACAAGGAAGTATTCGGCGATTGACTTGTCGCAGACTATGGAGCAGAACGGTATAAATATTGTTCCATCGGCTGATTCTGATTATTTCAGAATTGCGGTCAAGGCTACGAAAAACGATTTGCCGCTGACCTTTGAACTCTTGCAAGAGATTGTGAACAATGCTTCTTTCACCCAGCAGGAAATAGAAAAAATGAAAACGGAAAAAACTTATGCAATCCGTCAAATTCGTGATAACCCTGCGAGCCTTGCGTTCGAAGAATTCAGAACAAATATGTGGAAAGGCACTGCGTACGGCGTTACGAGCTTTGTTATAGAAAAAAGCCTGCCGTCTATTACCAGAAATGACATTATGGAATATTACAGCAGTATATTTTTCCCGGAAAACCTTGTCATCTCAGTTAACGGCAACGTCGACGATACAGAAATGATTTCTATTCTGAGCAAAATATTCAACGGCACAAAAGGTCAAAAGTTTGATTATACAAAATATAAAGATCAGTTCAAACCTTTCACCGCGAACCAAATCGTCAAAGCCCCCAAAGAATCTGAGGCATCCTGGCTTATCCTCGGCTGGTACATAGACGGTGTTTTGAACAAAAAAGATATCGCTGCACTTCAGGTGATAGACTCACTTTTGGGCACGGGTATGAGTTCAAGACTGTTCAATAACCTTCGTGACCAGCAGGGGCTTGCTTATCAGGTGGGATCATCTATGTCAGCCAATGTGAATAAAGGTGTCTTTGCGGTTTATATAGGCACAAACCCTAACACGGCAATGCATTCAAAAAGCGAAATGCTTAAACAGATAAATATTCTTAAAAAAGAATTTGTTCCTGATAAGGAGCTTATGGAGGCAAAAGACAAGATAATGGGCAATTTCATCCTTGCTCAAGAAACCAACTCCGAAAAAGCTTCGTCTTTAGGAATCTTCGAAGCGTCGGGCAGAGGATTCCAATACATCAACGAGTTCCCTTCTCTGATAGAGTCGGTGAGCGCAAGTGATGTAATAAGAGTTGCGAACAAATACTTTGATGCACCTTACTTATTCGTTATCTCCGGCCCTCAAAAAACTGTGAATGAGTTCAAGTAACTAGAAAATCGATTGAGACGAAGTCGAAATTTGATTTTCTGTTATCCCGCAGAGCTAAACTGCGAAATTTTGATTAATCTTGTCTGTGCGGGATCTAGCGACACAAATCGATTGAGACGAAGTCGAAATTTGATTTTCTGTTATCCCGCAGAGCTAAGCTGCGCAATAATAATTATTCTTGTCTGTGCGGGATCTAATGGCACTAAAACCGATTGAGGTGAAGCGTACTCGTTCGAGCATCCTGATTCGTAAGGCTCCCCTCTCACAAAACGCAACATTTGGTTGCCTTTTGTTCGGCAGAGTCTCACCTACGACTCAAGCAAGAATCTCCGGATGTTATAAAATCCCGACTTAATACAGAGATCCTTCGCTAACGCTCAGGATGACGTCCGATTATTGCGGCACCACTTTAACAGTAGACTTCAAATGCAGTTCTTTCAATTGCTCTTCAGTTACATTCGCAGGCGCATTCATCATAATATCTTTAGCTGCAGAGTTTTTAGGAAACGCAATAACTTCTCTGATAGAAGCTTCTCTAGCCAAAAGAGCTACCAGTCTATCTAAACCGAGTGCAATACCGGCATGAGGAGGCGTCCCGTATTGGAAAGCATTTATCATAAAGCCGAATTTTTGCTCAATTTCTTCTTCTGATAAACCAAGAACCTTAAACACTCTTGTCTGAATTTCAGGCGAATGAATTCTCACACTACCGCCACCAAGCTCTGTTCCGTTGTAAACAATATCATACCCGATTGAACGGCACTCAAACGGCTTCGATTCCATAATATCAATATCTTCAAGGTTTGGTGATGTGAACGGATGGTGAACAGATGTAAGTTTATCAAGCTCTTTGTTGTATTCGAACATAGGGAAATCAATGACCCAAAGAAGATTATGCAAATCAGGATTAATCAACTCAAGCTTCTCACCAAAGTACAATCTAAATCTTCCCATAACATCGTATGTTGTTTTCGGATTGTCGGCTACGAAAAATACAATATCACCCGGCTTCGCATCAGCGCGCTCTTGAAGTGCTTTGATTTGCGGTTCTTCTAAGAATTTCAAAATAGGAGACTTAACCGTTCCGTCTTCCATATAAGTCAACCAGGCAATTCCCTGAGCACCAAATGAAATAGCAAGCGCTCTCAAATCATCCATCTCTTTTCTTGAATAATTCGCAATACCCGGAATCTTAATAGCTTTAGCAATTCCGCCTTTATTCAACGTGTCTTTTACGGGTTCAAAAGTCGACTGCATCAAAATATCACCGATATAAAACAACTCTAAGCCAAAACGTGTATCCGGTTTGTCAGAACCGAATCTATCCATTGCCTCTTGCCATGTAATTCTAGGAAACGAAGTATTGATATCCACACCCGCCGCTTTGAAAGCCGCTTTGACAAGCCCTTCAGTCATTTTAAGAATATCATCTTGATTAACAAACGACATCTCTATATCCACCTGTGTAAATTCAGGCTGTCTGTCCGCTCTTAAATCCTCGTCTCTGTAGCATCTTGCGATTTGGTAATATTTTTCTATACCGCCAACCATCAAAAGCTGCTTGAATATCTGAGGCGACTGCGGAAGCGCATAGAATTTGCCTTCGTGCACTCTGCTTGGCACAAGATAATCTCTTGCACCCTCTGGAGTGGCATTAATCAAAACCGGTGTTTCTACTTCCATAAAATCAGCATCATTCATGTA
>JAVBRY010000144.1:0-6833 GCA_031547505.1 Candidatus Gastranaerophilaceae bacterium
TTAAAATATGTACAATCTGAGAGAAATTTGGTATTATGAATGCAATACGAGTATATTAAAAAGACAAGGACGAATTAGTATGAAAAACGTTGTAATATTTGGGGATAAAGACTCCGGCTCAATAGAAAAGATTTTGTCTTCACACGAGGACTTGAACGTCAGAACAAAAAATCTTGATGAGTTGAAAGATGCTCATACATTCAATCCGTCGGTTGTTATCCTTAACAGCAGCCCTCAAAAACTTAAAGAAATTTCTATGGTAACAAAACTCGAAGCACCTGCTCTTGTTGTTGCCGATAAATTCTATGACGACATCATCTTCAGAGGTGAGTCTTTTGATTTTGCAAATTTAGCAAACGAAAAAGAATTCGAACTCCGCTTCAAAAATATGTTGAAAATAAAAGAACTCAAAGAAACTATCAACACAGTTTCTACAACAGATGAACTGACAGGTCTTCATAACAGAAGATATCTTCACGAGCGTTTGGAGTCTGAAATTTCCCGCTCAAAAAGATACGACACAAAACTTTCTTGCCTGCTTTTAGATATCGATTTCTTCAAAGTCGTAAACGATATGTACGGCTATGACTGGGGCGATGTTCTTCTTAAAAAAATCGCTGATATGTTAAGAGCATTCATCAGAAAAGAAGACGTCTTGACCAGATACGGCGACGAAGAATTCATCGTAATCCTTCCGAACACACCTGAAGAAAACGCTTTCTTGTTCGCAGAAAGATTCAGACGTGACGTTGAAAGAATGGAGTTCATCCCTGCGGGCGAAGAAGAAAGACACCCTATCACTATCTCTGGTGGTATTGCCTCCTTCCCGTTCCTTCAGAATGTTGATGAAGATGCAAATACATTGATAAGATACTCTGAACACGCTTTGTACAACGCCAAAAAACGCGGCAAAAACAAAATCGTTCAGTTCTCTCAAATAAATATTGAATACTAATAAAAAAGACCCGTTAAGGGTCTTTTTTATTATTTATACACGTGGTCAGTAGCTTTAGTTGCTTTATCTAGCCATTTAGTAGCTACATCCATTAAGGAATCTTTCTTTGCATAATATTCAGGCATTGAAGCTCTTTGAACGTGGTTTCTAGCCATAATCAAACCGAACTCGGTATTTAAACTGTTATTTGCAGTTTCAAACAATTTTTGTCTTTCTGGATTCTTACTATTTTTTGCAATACTCATTAATTTTTCTGTTGATTCCTTGTATACATTAACTAAACTATCCAATGTTTCTGCCTTTAAAGCTATTTTTTTACCATTAAAGTATGCTGAATCAACAGCTGCCGTCTGAATAACTTTCTGCGCCTGCTTAGATGCCTTACTTCCGCATGATGTTAACGCACTCGTTGACATAAGAAGTGCCGTTCCTAAAATTTTAAAGTTCATATCTTTCTCCTAATTATTCCTACAAGCATTAAAAACAGTGAAAATAATTTTTGCTAGCTGTGTGTTATATTTTTTACAATTGTTACAATAATCAACCTTAATTGCCGCCCCGGGCAATAAATATTCAATAACAGCATCAACCCCGGTTTTACGGGGTCTCATAAAATAAGCTTATGTTTCTGAGATTCCGTAAAATATAGCTTTTTGTAGCATCCATAGCTACAAGCCCGGAACGGCAACAATCTCTCTACAACTCCTTAACTTCTTCCACAATATACGCAATCTCAGGCGTCAAATCCTTATCCGACTTGATATTTTTGTATATCTCTTTAGCAAAATCAGCTTTCTGAAAATCACCGAGATTGTTTATACGGTAGTATTCAGAGAGAATTTTTGTCATCGGTTGCTCGTTTTGAAAATCTCCTATATCACACTCAACAATATTCTTGAAGCAGCTGTTTATAGCTCTTTTTATCAAAAACACAGGGAACAAATCCTCAAACTCACCTCTTTGAATAACATAAATCTTGTCTTGCTCTCGCTTCATAGTAGAAATAATCTCGGACGTTTCAACAGCATCTGCATCCAACAGAACAAATATCGGCAGCTTCAACTCATCCTTAAGCTCGCAATACAACTTCGCCACCTGATTCTTACCGCCCGCACTAATTAAATGGATTCCGTTTTTGTTGAAATCATAGCCGTACACCGATGCAAACTTCGGCAAAAGAATCTCTTCTGTTATTCCTTCACAAAGCACTACCTTTTCAATAGGGAACTTCAGGCTGTATCTGGCACGAAGAGTCTTCTTATCACCTTTACCGAGAACAGCAAACATAAGTCTTTTTAAATTCAAAGGCAAATCAGAATCGGACTTTATCATCTTTAAAACATCGTCAAAATTGAGGTTTATGTTGATAAGCTCTTTCAGCTCGTCAGAGAGATTGTATGACTCATTTTCTTCTTCAATAATGAGTTTGTTAATATTGTCAGTTTTACTGTCTACATCTATGTAAGAAGATATTGACCCGTTCCAAACCCTCTCAACCAGATATTTGTAAGACTCTATATCCAGTTTTTCTATATCTGCCCTGCTCAGTTGAGGAGCAAGAAGATATCTGAACAAAATATCATTAAATACTCTGTAATATTTCTTTTCAGGATATTTAAAGCGAGTGAGTCTATCCAGACTCAAAATCAAATCATTCTTAGTTATTGGCGAAAACTTTATATTAGCAAAATCTTCCAAGTTAATCTCTTTGACCTAAATTTTACAATCTCGTAATATTACTTATAACTATACTCCAAAAATAGCAATTTTTTAAATTTTTGGTTTTTATAGATGTATAGGTGGGAATACTGTGTTAAATATTTCAAGTGTGAACTTAATAAATCCAAAAAATGCCGTGCAGACAGGCTCTGTGGGCAATGCATCCTATGCTTCATCACCAATAAATGTGAAGGGTGTAGCTTCTGCATACAGCGCAAATTCCCCCATGACACAAATCCCCCCTTCCTTCTACGGCACAGAAATTCGCACCAAACTCAACAGCAACGAGGAAAAAAACAAATACAACGCAGTAGTTTCAATAGCTGACAAAACCACCAAAAAACAGCTTGATGCACTATTAAAAACGGGTGCGTTGTTGAATTCAAACTCAAACGACAATTCAACAGTACTTGATAACCTGCACAAAATAGCCACCACACCCAGAGTCTTGGGACTAAGCAACAATAAATTAATCTCTGAAGTCGTACAAAAAATCAGTAAACCCCACACTATAACCCAAAAATTCGGAGATATCCCATCCGGTATTGCTTCAGCGGTGCTGACCGAAGAGAATAAGCACTCTGCAAAACCTATCCACGTGAACGACTTAAAAGTTCACTCGAGCACCTGCCCTGCAGCCAGTATCGAGTTCAACCTCGCCCACAAAATGCCTGCTGAGTTTGCGAGAATGGCAGAAGGTTTAAGTTCGCAAAATATGAGCGTTACAAAGAAAATTAAGATGAATGAGCTTGCCAGCAGCCCGATAGATGTGATCTGGATGCTGAATGAATTTAACACCCCCCACAAACTCAACAGCTGGAACGACTTGACTGTGGAACTTAAACCTGACAGAAACGCTATCGTAAGAGCACGTGTACAGTCTACCTATCAAGACAAAGGCGAGCGTTCTCCACTTGATGTTTTGATGCAGTCTACATTTATGAATGTGGGCGCTCAAAACACTTACAATACGCTTATTGACAAAAGAGTACCGAAATACAACGACGACGACGGCGGCTTGACCGATATTGAAAAAAACTTTGCCGAAGAAATTGCAATGGGCAAAGGCAGAGTCTGTGTTACCTACCAAAAAATAGAATTTAATGATGACCCCAACGCTCAAAACGGTAAATTGGTAGGCTACGAATGTGAACCTGAAGAAACTCTTCAACACATCCAAGAAACTCTCAACGGAGGCGACAACGTCATCATAGGCTACACCTATTGCGATGACAAAAACAATGTCCTTGGCGGCCACGAAATAACAATCACAGGAATAGAAACAGCAAAAGACGGCAAAAAATATTTCATCTGCAACGACACAGACGACGGCATAGATGCACCTATAAAATATTCTGTTGATGAACTGTTACCCAAAATTCACCACGCAGGCATCCCTCTCAATGTTCTTAAGGGCAAAGCTGAATTCGCTGAAGCTTGGAAAGAACTCATGAAGTTCTATAAAGAGAGTAAAACAAATGCACAAGCAGGCATGGCTGCATAGTCAATAAAATACGCAATAAAAAAGCCAACATATTTTCGCCGCCCCGGGCATAAAACGCTGAAATGGTGAATGAACTACTCATTACGGGGACTCATATCGCTGCAGATTTAAAAATATGACGCGTAAAAAGCAAAATACACAATAAAAAAGCCACTAGGTGCAGTAGCTTTAAAAATTAAACTCGTTATTATAAAATTATGATTGTTTTCGTAAAGTATAAGGCAATCAACTTTTAGACCAAACCAAAAATTTTTTTATCGCAACCCCGAAAAAAGTGCTTGGAGTCAACCGCCTTATAATCTTATGATAACAGTTTTTACGGCATTTTCACCACCCGCAAGGATAATTTATTTGTTATTTTATAAAAACAAAATAAACCTTTGGAGTAATGCTTAAGGATAATGCTTGGCTAATAATGAATATTGATAGTCATTTCAGCCTTATATCCATAAATAGAAAAAGTCATGCCCACCTGAGCTATTTTTTGCTAAAGCTAGACCAACACTGCTTCTGCTATCAAATCACCCATCTGTGTAGTTCCAACTTTTTGCGTACCATCTACATAAATATCCTGTGTTCGATATCCGGCCTTTAAAACACCCTTAACGGCATCTTCTATAGCAATTGAAGCCTCATCCATCGCAAAACTATACTTGAGCATCATAGCCGCAGAGAGTATCGTAGCGATAGGGTTTACTAAATTCTTTCCTTTTAAATCAGGCGCCGAACCATGAATAGGTTCATACATCCCAAGTGTAGTATGTGAAAGGCTCGCACTGGGAAGCAATCCCAAAGATCCGGGCAGCATTGAAGCTTCATCTGAAAGAATATCACCGAAAATATTCCCGGTAACCATTACATCAAACTGCTTCGGTGCACGAATAATCTGCATCGCCGCATTATCCACATACATATGAGAAAGTTCAACTTCAGGATACTCTTTAGCGATCTCTGAAACCACCTCACGCCACAAACGAGAAACATCGAGCACATTCGCCTTATCTACCGAACAAAGTCTCTTAGAACGTTTCATAGCAGTCTGGAATGCAACATGAGCTATTCGTTCCACTTCTTCAGCGGTATAAATCATATTGTTAAAACCAACCTTTTGTCCGTCTCTGACTTCAATCCCTTTAGGCTCGCCAAAATATACATCACCCGTAAGCTCTCTGATAATCATAATATCCACACCACTCACAAGCTCAGGCTTCAATGGGGAAGAAGAAACAAGCTCCTCAAAAACCTTTGCAGGTCTGAGGTTAGCAAATAAATTCAATTCTTTTCTAATACCTAACAATGCCTTTTCGGGACGAACTTCAGGAGGAAGAGTGTCATATTTCCAATCCCCTACTGCACCTAAGAAAACTGCATCAGAATCTCTAGCAATTTTAATTGTTTCTTCAGGCAAAGGAGTCCCTGTTGCATCATAAGCACAGCCGCCAATTAGTGCCGGTTCATAGCTAAATCCTACACCATACTTCTTACCCACTGCATCCAAAACTTTAACACCTTCAGCCAAAACATCAGGTCCTGTGCCGTCTCCGCCCAAAAGTGCAACTTTATATTCCTTCATCTCAAACTCCTTATAAAACAATCTTCACATGTAATTAACACTTCGTAACATTTACGATAGCGTATAAATAATTTTATATCAAAAACGAAAAATAAAACCTAAGAAACTACCCTATCAGCGTCACTGAACCAGTCAGACTGCCTGACTCCTCTTACTTTATAAACTATAATCTCACCATTGACGGTATTGAACATGACTTTTCGGCCCCAAAAACCTTTAGTGTCCTCATTTACAACATCAATATGATTTTTCTTTAAATATTTTTTAGCCAGCTCAACATTTTTTTTACCAATATCTTTTGACGTATACAAAGGATCATAACTTCCTCCGACAATGTGTGCACCGATATTCTTAGCTGTAGCACCCATGTCATACATCATTTTTAATAAGTGAGGGATTGAATTTTCACCGTAGTGAGTGGTCATGTATTTGCGTTTATCTCTTTTAAAGAACCCGCCTGACTCTTTGTCTTTTGGCAAAGTAAAGTGGCTCACGCCTCCCACTTTAGCAACAGGGTCACACAGACATACCGCAACCCCTGAACCCAACACTGTAGCTACACAGTAAGGCTTCCAGCAAGCGAATATTCCCCCCGATTGTAAAAAGTATTTTTGCTCCTGTGTCATCCCTGTCCCATGGTTATTTTTTGTAAACAGTCGGCTGAGTATATTTGAACTTATTCTTTAACTGAGCCATACTTTCAGAATGTCCTATAAACAATAATCCGTTTTTCTCCAAGTTATTGTAGAATTTACCTACTAACTCCTCCTGAACATCTCGATTGAAGTATATCATGACATTCCTACAAAAAATTATATCAAATGGTGACTTAAAAGGAAATGGCTCCATCAGGTTAAACAACCTAAATGTTACAGTTTTTTTAATATCCTCATTGATAGCGTACATTCCGTTTTGGAATGTAAAGTATTTGTCTATATAATCTTTGGGTATATGATCTTCTGGCCCAAATTTATATGAATTTCCCTGCATAGCAGTTTGAACTGATTTGGGACTTATATCTGTACCGAGAATCTTGGCATATGTACCGCGTGGCATAATTTCTTTAAATAGCATGGCTAAAG
>JAVBRY010000032.1:0-7952 GCA_031547505.1 Candidatus Gastranaerophilaceae bacterium
TGAAGGCAACAAATGGGCCTGGCAGCAAAGACAATATAAAAATATCGATGAATTCCACAAAACACATAAAAAATGGGCTGCATTCGGTGTAGTTATTTATGCTATTTCAATTATAGCTGCTTTTGCTATTATTAAATCATTTTTGTTTGATTTTAATAGCTATAACCGTGAATCGAATATGGCAAATTACAAAGCTATGAATAAGATAGAAGCTGACAGTTACAGATGGAGCTTAAAACGTACTTTTTCTGACTTGAATGTAATTTTGGTACGTTCTTTAATGCCTCCGGACAGTAATATTAAGAACTACTTGGGCTCAGCTGATAAGCTTGCGCATAAAGTTTGTTCCCATAATACTTTAGTTGAAAAAATTATACCGGGCGGTTGTATTTTAAAATATTCTAATGACACAACAATAACTTTTGGAGAATTGAACCCAAACTGCAGCGGAATGACTCCATGTGCCAAAATCTATGTTGATTTAAACGGTGATACCCCACCGAATGAAGAGACAACAGACATTAATTACTTAAAAGACCGCTACGTGCTGTATCTTCATGAACAACATGTAAAACCTGCGCCTGATTCTATTGAAGCAAAGATAATAGCCGGGGATGAATAATATAATGAACTTTTTAAAAAGCATTTCAACAGGTTTACTTATCGTCACTTCATTCACAGTAATGATTATAATACGCCTCAATTTTTGGGATGGATTTGATTCATTTTTTCATAAGGGAAATTTTTTATCAGCGTTTAAGGATATTATATATGCTTTAATATTTTTAATATTCCTTTTTGTTTGGCATATAAAAGACAAGTCTGACAGTAAAATTGAAAATAATTATAATTCCGAAAATGCTAATGAAAATGATTCCGATAGAAATTTTGAAGAAAAAGAAATGATTATAGCCGCTACGATTGGATGTTTTTTTCTTATCTGGTTTGGTGCATTTTATATAATAATATCAGAAGCTAAAGAAATAGATCCTGATAATTGGGCAGTTACTATTATTTATTTCCCTGCTACATTTGTTTATGCACTGACAATGATTATTCCATTCAGTATACTTATGAATATAGTTGCAAAAAGTATTGAGGGAAAACGTTCAATACTGTTTGATTTGTTTATAAAAGCGGGTTTGTTGTTTTTTGTGCTGGGTTTTCTTTTTATAACTTATACGTTTTCGATAAAGCTGTGAAAATCTTGAAAAGTCGGATGTGGTTGTCTGCACCAAAAGTTATCAATCTTGTGTCATTCTGAGGGAACAACGTGACCGAAGAATCTTAGGGAGACACAAAATCATAACGACATCCGGAGATCCTTCGCTGTGCTCAGGATGACGAAATGCTGGATGCGGTTGTCTGGATTGCCGCGCTCCTTTCAGTCGCCGCTGCGCGAGCAAGCGCAATGACAGCATGATTGTTAGGTATGTGAAACACACCTTAATTTTTGCTTTGAGATTACTTCGAAACAACAATCATTCTACAACCCGGGGGTTTTTGTCTCGCAATGACGTACCCTATAAATTCACCATATTTGCAAGGTTCATGAGACGCTCTATCGTCTCTTCAAACGTGGTTTTTTCGTCAATTGACTGTTGCAAAAATCCGTCAATCTCTTTCATGTACTTGATTGCCTGGTCTGTAACAGGGTCGGTGCCATTAACATAAGCGCCGATACTGATTAAATCTTCATTCTTACGATATGCCGCAAGCAATGTTCTGATTTTACCTGCCGCAGTTGAATGCTCTTTAGACACGCACTCCTTCATAACCCGGCTTATGCTCTCAAGAACATCTACCGCAGGATAGTGGTTTTTGTGCGCCATATAGCGTGAGAGCATTATGTGGCCGTCGAGGATACTTCTTGCCGTGTCTGAAATCGGCTCGTTGAAGTCGTCACCCTCTACCAGTACCGTGTAAAGTCCTGTTATTGTGCCATGTTCGTTGCTTCCGGCACGCTCAAGCAACTTAGGCATCAAAGCAAATACAGATGGCGTATACCCTCTCGTTGCAGGTGGTTCACCTACCGCAAGACCGACTTCACGCTGTGCCATCGCAATCCTTGTGACCGAATCCAGCATAAACAGTACGTCTCTGCCGTTGTCTCTAAAATATTCCGCAATCGCCGTCGCAACAAACGCCGCTTTGATTTTTACAAGTGAAGGCTGTTCTGACGTCGCAACAACAACAATCGAGCGCTTCATCCCTTCAGGGCCTAACGTAGATTCAATAAATTCTCTAACTTCACGTCCCCGTTCTCCAATAAGGGCAATAACGTTCAAGTCTGCGCTTGTATTTTTCGCCATCATGGCAAGGGTTGTACTTTTACCTACCCCTGAACCCGCAAACACGCCAAGCCTTTGCCCCTTACCTGCCGTGATAAACCCATCAACAGAGCGGATACCCAACGACAACGGTTCACGAATCAACTGGCGGTTCATCGGGTTGATCGCATCAGCATGTGTCGAATACAAGGACTGTGAGTTGACTTCGCCGAGGTTATCTATAGGATTCCCGAGTCCGTCCAAAACACGCCCGATAAGTTGAGGTCCGACTTTTATTTTCATCGGTCCGCCTGAATTTATTACAAGCGCACCCGGCATCAAGCCCTCCATTGAGCCTAAAGGCATCAGGAGGATTTTAGAATGCTTAAACCCAACGACCTCCGCCCAAATCGGTTTTTCATCGAGCCTGTTATAAATATAACAAAGGTCGCCGATACTGGACTTTGGGCCGTCGGCTTCGATAATCAAGCCGACAATTTCCGTGACCTTGCCCACTTCGCCGATTGGGTTCGTTGTGTCTATAATATTTTTATACTTCGTCAGGGTTTTCACTGCCACCTGCTTCCTTGGCATCGAACTCTTCTACCATCTGCTCTTCGGACGTAGAATTCAGTTCGTTATAAAGTTCCTGCGCAATTTTATCAATCTGAGCACAAAGGCGAGAATCAACCCGAGAGCCCATAGATTCAACAATAGTACCGTCAGCAGACACCGACGGGTCTTCAATAATTTTTATTGTTTCAAGGGTATGAACCTGCTCTTTAAGTTCATCGCTCACTGAATAAATCATATTTGCCATTTGTGGATTAACAATAATATTTACGTTTTCTTTTTCTTTCAACTGCCCGATTGCAGCCAATGTAAGCTTTTTCATCAATTCAGGGTTCTGAGAAAGTTCCATATTGCAAACTTTTCTCGCCATAGCAATAATCAAGTCCAAGATATCAGTGTGCAATGATTTTACGATTCTTTTTTTGATATCAAAATTCGCTTTAGTAAAATTCTCTAAATTGAGAACCTTCTCCTGCATCTCATCAATAACTTTTTCATACCCGACTTTATATCCCGCATCGAAGCCGTTTTTTCTGGCTTCTTCGGTGATATCATCAACGCTCATACTAGCTTTTTCGGCGGCTTCCTGCACAATAGCCTCGGCTCTTGTGACAGCCTGACTTTCGATAACAAGCGCTTTATTTTTAGCTTCGTCAATAATATTTTCAGCAACCTGTTTAGCCTGCACAATTTCAGCTTCACTCAATCTGCTGCTGTTTGTTCCGACTACAAATGAATCACCAAAATTTACTTTACCGCCCTCAATCTTACTCAATGTATTCATCCTCTTGAGTATCTCTTGTGATTACGATTTCGCCTGAGGATTCAAGCTGTCTGATAATTGCAACAATTTTGGTTTGTTTTTCCTGAACTTCTTTCGCACGGACAGGACCCATATATTCAAGTTCTTCTTCAAGCATAGCCTGAGCACGCTCGGACATGTTTGCGAAGATTTTTTCTTTTATCTCGTCACGAACACCCTTCAACGAAATAGCAAGGTCTTTCGTATCGACTTCACGGATAACCCTTTGGATAGCGGCATCTTTAAGCTGCAAGATATCCTCGAATACGAACATCAAAGCACGTACGCCTTCTGCAAGTTCCAAACTTCTCGCTTCGAGGAACTCCAGAACATTTTTCTCCGTTCCTCTGTCCGAACGGTTCAAGATGTTCGCCAGTGAGCCTACGCCGCCTGCTTTTGAAAAGTCTTGTGTAACAACTGAAGAGAACTTACCTTCAACAATTTTTTCAATGTCTGAAATGATTTCAGGGTTAGTTGAACTCATATCCGCAATCTTAAACGCAACCTGAGTCTGAATTTCAGGCGGCAATGAGCTCAAAACTTTAGCCGACATTTCAGGTTTTAAATAAGCCAAAATCAACGCAATCAATTGAGGATTTTCGTTCTGGAATGACTGTGCAAGGTGGCCCGGGTCAGCTTCATTGAAGAACTGGAACGGGTTTTTTGTAAGCAGAGTCATCAAACGAGAAAGCATTTTATCTGCTTGCTCAGAGCCATACGCTTTTTCAAGGATTGTTCTTGCGTATCCCGTACCGCCTGAGGATAGATAATTGCTCGCGAGGAACAGTGAATGAAACTCTTCGAGTACCTGATTTAAAATTTCAGAAGGAACTTTATTTAAGCTTGCGATATCATACGTAATCTGCTCCAAAATATCTTCAAACGGGATATTCTTTAATATTTCGGATGCCGTATTCGGTCCCAGTGCTATTAACAGTGCTGCGACTTTTTGCCGTGACGACATTGATTCGTATGTTACTTCTGCCATTTTTTAGTTAGTCCTTAATATAAGAAATAAGTATTTTTGCTGCCTCTGTCGGGTCAGTCATGATTGTATCATTCAAGTCTGTTCGCATTTTATCAATCTCGGGATTCAAGCTTGCTTCAATCTGAGGCAATGATTCCATCTCGAGTTTGTCGAGCAGGTTCTCTGAAATTCTCTGCTCATCAAAACCATCATCCCAGTTTTCTGCCGTAGGTGCAACTGTTCTACCAAAGAGTGAACGGAACACAAACAATGCTGTCAGGCCGAGAATCAACAATACCAATAACGGAGCAACTTTGTTTATAATCAGTTCCATATTTT
This sequence comes from Candidatus Gastranaerophilaceae bacterium, assembly GCA_031547505.1. Classification (GTDB taxonomy): domain Bacteria; phylum Cyanobacteriota; class Vampirovibrionia; order Gastranaerophilales; family Gastranaerophilaceae; genus JAVBRY01. The sequence goes on from JAVBRY010000032.1 coordinate 4,952, forward strand.
TCGATGATTCAAAGTCTTTTGCAACTTGCTCCTCTTTGGCTTTGTTTTCATCAAGAGCCGCAAACTGCAGGCTTGTTACGTTAATAATGTCGCCTCTGTCAAGATTCGCACCGCTCGCTGAGATTATTAATTTTTCAAGCTCTGCCTTCTCTTCCGACGTGAGAATTTTGTTCACCGCAACGGCAATTGTCATTCTTTTCACCGAACCCGGTGCATAGACAATCTGTTTAACTTCTTTTGAAACATTATATGTTGCAGAGGTTTTCTCTTTTGAATAGTTCAAGTTTCTATTCGGTCTGTTAGGGTTATTGCCACCCGGAGGGTTTCCTGATTCATCGTTAACCATCGGAACAGGTGTACCTTGAGGGTTTACGTAATTTTCGGTTTCGGTCTGCGAATTCATCAAAACGCCCTGCTGAGAGTCACCCACAGGAATATAGCTCTCAATAGTAGAGCGTGCACTGTTAAAGTCTATGTCTGTGCTGACCTGAACAGATGCATTGTCTCTTCCGACAATTTTATCCAAAACATCTTGAATCTTTTTCGCAGTCTGGTTTTCAAAGTTTACTTTATAAGATTCGATGTCGTTTGAAGTTCTTTCGTTTTCATCAGAAAGATTATTCCCTGACTGGTCAGTCAAAAATACTCTCTCAGGTTTTAGTCTCGGGATAGAGTACGCGACCAAATTCTTTATAGCTTTTATTTGATTAGTTTTTAGTCTATAGCCGGGTTCAAGAATCAACATAACAGAAGCTGAAGGAGCTTCGTCTTTATCAGAGAACACCGAACGCTCAGGCTCTGCAATCTGCACGCGAACCTTGCGAATTCCGTTCATTTTTTCTATAGAACGGGTCAATTCGCCCTGATAGATTCTTTGTTTTGTTAACTTATTTTTAAAATCCGTCGTCCCCAACTCCATTGAATCCAACAGTTCAAAGCCCGGGCTTGAGTCTTGTATAAGACTGTTTTCCGCTACAAAAATTCTCAATTCGTCTTGTTTTTCGATAGGAACAAGGATGGATTTTTTATCATTACTTAATTTAAAAGCGTATCCGCTCTTTTTCAAGCTCTCTGTAATCGCCGCAGCGTCCTGCTGTGACAAGTCTGAATACAATACAGACCAGTTCGGTTCAAATGATTTCGATATAAAATAAGCTGAAACAAAAATTGTCACCGCTGTTAATATGACTATACCGAATTTTTGACCTATGTCTAAACCGTTCCATAGTTTGACTAAATCGTCGAAAAACAGTTTAAGATAGTTAGTTTCCAAAGTTATCCTCTTTTCCCAAGTTATGTTTAGACTGTGTTTTTGTTTTTTGTGATTCTGCTATTTTGGAAATTCTTTGTAAAGCGTTTTATACTAAAACTTTTCAAGACATTTTTCCACAATAAAATCTTAGACTATTTTTTTAACATTATCAAATTTGTTACATCTTCCTTACAGTAGTTTCATTTTGGAAGATTATTGATAATGCTGTTTATTTAAAATTCGTCATTTCGAGGCGGACTGTAATTTCGACCCTGAAACAAGTTCAGGATAAGCTCCACAATCCAGACAACCGTATCCATCTCACTGTCATCCCGAAGCGCCAAGCTTGTTATATTAAATAATCTTGAAATATTCGGGCTTGAGTCGTAGGCGAAGAATGAGCCTTACGAATCAGGATACTCGAACGAGTAGATCTATCCCACCGTAATTGTAAGCTTTAAGCTTTCAAATCTAAACCGCTGTTGAGGATAACACTAATTGTTGCTGCGAATGTTTCCTGTTACTTTTCTTTCTTTTACCTCGCAACAAAAGAAAGAAAAGTAACCAAAAGAAAGAAAATCCTGCGTACTATTACGAAAAGATAATGGTTTCGAACGCCAATTTTACCGGTCAAGCTCGGATAAAATTGGCATCCAAAACCAAACTTTTCTAAGCGACCACAATAGGGGGAAGTATCCCCCTATAACCCCCTCTCTTAAAAGCTTATTGTTTCACAATTTACATAAATAACATTATCGAAATAAAAAATCTTGCACTGTTTTCTCTTCCCTAATAAACGGGCATGCCCTTTTCTTTACATTTCTTAAAGCTTTCAAAAATCATGAAAACATGCTCCATGACATGATTTAAGTTGGCTAAAATCATGCAAATCATGTCATATCTTATCTTTAAAACCTTCAAGACCTTTGAAACACAATCATATTAAAGATTCTTAAGCCTGAAACATATTGTAATATTTGTTCATGATGGACTTGTAAAAAGCCTCGTTGATTATATAATAATAAAAAGACGAGGGTTGATGAGGCTATTGTGAGGCAGGGGCTTGGTTTTAGGGACTGCCTAATGGAACCTCTACGGGGAAACCCTTACTATAAAGACGACACGGGGAACAGGGAAAACAGAGGAAGGTTGTCTAACTTATTTTTATTGGGATATATACTTTGGGAGGAAACTAGTGCTAAGAAGCAGAGATATGGGGAGATCTATAGCAGTAAGAAGATGGACAAATACTGCGCTAGAGTGTTACAAAAGAGGCTGCATCTGTGAAAGTTGTTTCTATGCTGATTTTTTCAGCGGTACTTCACAAAAATGCCAGATGAAAGCATCAGTTCTTGAATTGGTCAGAGTTCTAGGCAAGCCTGATGTCGATATGCCGCAGGTTCTTACTGATTAATAAATATAAATTTAAATATTAGTGTTCTTTTAGTGTAAGTCAGGCGATTGTCTGAGTATTTGTTGTCTAATTGATTGTTAAAAAAAATTAAGCAAGAAATATCAAAGTAGCAATTATTTTTGGTTTGGGGCGTTGTCAGAATAGAAGGACAATTCTCCGGTGAAAATATTATTCTCTCCCCATATTGCTAAGCCAAAATACAGCGTCACTGTGCCTTTTAAAGGTGAACGTGATGATAGTGGTCGTGCAGACTGGTCTATATGGGAACAACGTGCAAATAGTCAGGAAGTTTCAAGTTTTTTTTATCCTCCAGTATCCATGGAACATAAGTCCAT
>JAVBRY010000020.1:0-5477 GCA_031547505.1 Candidatus Gastranaerophilaceae bacterium
GACAATTATATTACCTTGCTAAAATCACCGATTTTTTATAAGGTGCTTTTGAATACGTTTATTTATCTTTTTGTGGCAGTACCGTTTTTGGTTGTGTTTCCCTTATTTGTAGCAATTTTAATAAACCAAAAAATCAGAGGAATCACTCTGTATAAAATACTTTTATACCTGCCGGTAATTGTTTCCATCGTCGTTGCAGCAATTGCTTTCAAGTGGCTCTATGCCCAGCAGGGAATCTTAAACTATGTTATGCAGGTGTTCAATCTGCCTGCCGTCGGATGGTTGACTGACCCTAATATTGCGCTGTATTCGGTGGTCCTTGTAACTATCTGGAAAGGCATCGGATATTATATGATGATTTACCTTTCTGCATTGATGGGGGTGCCCAAAGAACTCTATGAGGCGTGTGAAGTTGACGGAGCAAATCCTATCGTCAAACATTTGACCGTAACCTTGCCTCACTTGATGCCAACTATCGGGCTTGTTTCAACGATTTCAGCAATATCTGCAATGAAAGTTTTTGTTGAAATCTATGTTATGACAAAAGGTGGACCGCTCGATGCAAGCAAGACCATCGTTTATTACATATATGAACGAGCATTTGAGAATTTGGATTTAGGAATAGCTTCAGCGTCATCGGTAATGCTTTTGATAATTGTGTTGATTATTTCAGTAATCAACTTTAAATACTTTGACAACGAGAGGTATCAGATTTGAAAAAACTGATTCAAAAATTTAAAAACGTCGTCATTGCGAGTGACCAGCGAGAACGAAGCAATCCAGGCAAAAGGATTAATCTCCGCGCAATGACACCGTCATCAAAAGGCTTTTTCATTCACCTGACACTCATCATAGTGGCACTGTTATCAATATTTCCTTTTTTGTGGCTTTTATCTACCGCATTAAAGGGACCTGATGAAAATATATTCCAGTACCCGCCTGTATTTTTGCCAAAGATGCCAACCTTAGAAAACTTCAAAGGCGTGTGGGATCAGATTCCTTTTATGCTTTATTTCTGGAACAGTATGATAGTGGCAGGGTTCACGGTTATTTTAAATTTAATTTTATCTGCCCTGGCTGCATATCCTTTGGCAAGGATGGATTTTAAGGGCAAGAAAATCACTTTCTATGCTATTCTTGCAACGATTATGATTCCGTTTCAGGCAATAATGCTGCCTGTTTATTTGATAGTTTTGAAGTTGAATATGGTTGATTCGGTTAATAATTTTATGGGCTTCTTGGGCTTGATTTTGCCGTTTGCTGTAAATGCGTTCGGAATTTTCTTGATGAGGCAGGCATTTTTGGCTATTCCTCGAGAAATGGAAGAGGCTGCTTTTGTAGATGGATGCAATGTTTTTCAAATCTGGTGGAAAATACTTATCCCGATGGTGAAACCGACTCTCGCTGTTCTTGCAATTTTCACTTTCATCGGCTCTTGGGGTGAATTCTTGTGGCCGAGTATTGTATTAAGTAAAAAAGCTCTTTATACCTTGCCCGTTGGGGTAAATGACTTGCAAGGTCTCTTCAGTGCAAACTGGAGATACATTGCAGCAGGCTCAATCATTGCGACCATTCCGATTCTAATTTTCTTCATTGCAATGCAAAGATACTTTATTTCAGGTGAAAACGAAGGCGCAGTAAAAGGCTGATTGTACTCCCTCGCCTCTTGAGGAGAAGGATGGGGTGAGGGGTCAAAGAGATAGCAACAAAATAAATTTCAGCTTAAATCTTTCACCAAATCAAACCTTTCTGATTTTTTCTGTTTTTGGTATAATTACAAATTGAAAATAAACTAAACGAATGCGTGAATAGCCTTGAACATAAAAAAGAATAATATCGATGAACTTTTTGCGAATCTTACAGAAAACCCTATAGGACTGGAAAATAAAGACTTTCGACTTCAGCTGAGTACTATCTATCAGCTTTTTGAGGATGAATTTGAAAATGTTTTCTTAGGGAAAAACACACCGTTACGAAACACAGATTTTTATCTTTTAGATAACGGTCATTTCTTCGTTACACCGACGAACAACTTTGAATTTTACCTGAAATCAAAAGGCTCTTTGTATCGTTTCCGCTCTGAAATAATTGAAATAGGCGGCGAACAAAAAATTGGATATAAGGTTGCGGCGGACGTCATTTGGGAATATTTCTCAAGTTTCAATGAAGTGCTGGACTTTGATGCCGGCTCTGAAAGTTTCAATTATCTAAACAAATTCACCTATGTAATGCAAAAGATCGTGGAAAAACTGCATTTTATACCTGTAGTAAAATTCAACGACAACCTTTTTGAAATAAAATACGAAGTCTTCAAAACTCACAAAGAAGTCAGCGCAATCATCAGCGACTTGATAAAAACAGCTCCCGGTGACTTTATTATCAACAGAGAAAAAGGTGACGTTTCAAAGTTAATAGACAAGTATCTAAACTACATAATTTTCAAATATCTAAACATTAAAGCAGTAAGATTCAAAGATGCCAAAGCAGCGGTTTACTTTGTTAAAGAAGCTTCAAACAAACGATTCGTTAAGAGTGTTGACTATGCGATGACAATTTCTGAATGGCTCGACGAAATTTATATCGGCAAGTATGACATCACACCTGAATTCAATATTATAAAAATCGACGATGAAAATTATAAACTCAAGATTCTCATCAAAAACAAAAAGACCGGCGAATCTCATTATATGGAGAACATCTACGCAGAAACCGAATCGTTTGAGGATTATACAAATCAGGAAGTTGCAAATCTTGTAGAAAAACAGCTCACTTATATCGCCAGATATTATCCTGAAATAGAAGATATATATGAAGAAGAAAATAATTTCTCGTTGAATCTTACACTAAATGAAGTTTATAAAATCATCGCACAGATTTCCTATTACCTTCAAAAAGCTGCAATTGACGTCGTTCTGCCAGAGGGCATTGATAATATAATCACTCCTCGAGCTTCAATTAATGCAAGAGTTAAAACTGCCAGAGCTGCTGAATTAAGAGAAATTCTTGCAGGCAGCGGCGCTTCAAATACCGTCCTAAACGGATTGTTGGAATTTTCTTACACTATCGCTATTGGCGATGAAAAGATTTCTGTCGAAGAATATGAAGCCTTGACCAAGGATGCACAGGGGCTTATCCAATTCAAAGGCAAGTATATTTTAATCGACGCCGCAGAAAATCAAAAATTAATAGATAAAGTCAAAAACCCTAAAATCAATGATAAGAACAAAATGGATATCCTACATGCAGCGCTCTCTTCTCAGATTGATGACTATGAGTTTGATTATGATGAAGCGTTTGCAAGTATACTTAAAGATTTAACGAAAACAGAAGAAGTACCGCCGCCTGAGAGTCTTATCGGTATCTTACGTCCATATCAGGAACGCGGTTTCAAATGGCTCCATACAAACCTCAAAAAAGGGTTTGGATGCTGTATGGCAGATGATATGGGCCTCGGGAAAACTATTCAGGTAATCAGCTATATCCTGAAACAAAAAGAAAGCAATGAGCTCAAATCACCGGCACTGGTTGTGTGCCCGACTACTCTTGTCGGGAACTGGGTTAAAGAAATCCAGATGTTCGCTCCAACTCTTAAGTCTTCAATTTATCACGGCATAGACAGACAGCTGGACACGAAGGCAGATGTGGTTATAACGACTTATGCGATTTTAAGGATTGATATAGAAAAACTCAAAAAAGAAAAATGGTCGATGCTCATTATCGATGAAGCACAAAATATCAAAAACCCTGATACATCACAAACTCAGGCTGTTAAGACAATCAAGTCTGACTACAAAATAGCAATGACAGGTACCCCTGTAGAGAACAGATTGATAGAGCTGTGGAGTATTTTCGACTTCATAAACAGAGGGTATCTCGGCTCTGTACGTGATTTCCAAAAGAGCTACGCAATCCCTATAGAAAAGTTCAAACAGTCCTCAAAGGCTGAAAAGCTAAGGATGGCAGTATCTCCTTTCATCTTAAGAAGACTAAAGTCCGACAAATCAATTATTTCAGACCTGCCTGAAAAGCTCGTCCTGAATGAATACTGTTATTTGAGCAAAATGCAAGCAGGGCTCTATCAAAGCGTCCTAGACAATATTATGTCTGATATCGCACAGCTCAGCGGTATCAACAGACGCGGTATGATTTTTAAACTCATCACTGCACTGAAACAAATCTGTAATCACCCATACCAGTACTTAAAAAGCGGTGATATGTCTCAAGAACTTTCCGGTAAATCCGAGAAACTAATATCTATCACTAAAAATATTCTTGAAAATAACGAGAAAACACTCATCTTCACTCAATACAAAGAAATGGGCAACATTCTTGAAACAATGCTCAAAGAAGAGCTTGATATAAATCCGTTGTTCTTCCATGGCTCATTGAATCGTAATCAAAGAGAAGACTTGATAAAAGACTTCCAGGAAAATTCGGATTCGAATGTAATGATACTGTCATTAAAAGCTGGCGGCACGGGCTTAAACCTCACCGCTGCCACAAACGTAATCCACTATGACCTCTGGTGGAATCCTGCCGTTGAAGATCAGGCAACGGATAGAACATACCGTATCGGTCAGGACAAAAATGTTATGGTTCACAGGTTTATAACACTGGGCACATTTGAAGAAAAAATCGATGAGATGATTAATGCGAAAAAAGATCTGGCGAATATGGCTGTGTTCGAAGGAGAAAAAATCATCACCGAACTCTCTGATGAAGAGATTTACAAAATCTTCTCGCTCGGTGGATAATTTCAGCAGGTAGGGCTTATAATCCCTACAAAGCAACTACTTTTTATTCCTACCTAATAAATCTTTTATAACCCGATACCAAAAATAAGCCGCAAGTAAAATAAGAATCGATGTCGTTTGATATCTTTCACTGTTCCAACAATCCTTACTCCCTACTACAGCAAACAGAACAATAATTATCAAAGTACAGCCAATACCTAAAAGCAGATTCGTTCTAAACTGTTCTTGAGTCAGAGGTGCTTGTTTATGATTAGCTTCATAGTATTCTACTTGTCTGATAAAATCCTCATCCGGTGCTTCACTGCCAAGCCAAATAATTTCTTGATGGAAATCCTTGAATTTGTCTTTGTAATCCAATATTTTATAAATAAAATCCAGATTTCCAAGATGGTTTATTTTTACAACAGACCCGTTTTCAAAATAAAAATTTAAAAAAATAGATTCAATGTCGGTGTAGTCTTCGCTTTGTTTACCGTATCTTACAATGTGGCTAGCATATATAATCATAGAAACTTTTTTGATGTCATTATAATGAATTTTTTCCTTACCAAATAACCTCATAAAACTTATATTTTCAGATTCAAGTTCTAACTCCAATACTCGATCAATATGTGCAGTTTTTTTCATTTCTATAAACTTCATGAGAATAAAAATAAAAACAATAGGAATAAATACAGCAACTATAATATGCCAAAAAAGATTTGTTTCTTTTAAAAATTCCAT
>JAVBRY010000160.1:0-2683 GCA_031547505.1 Candidatus Gastranaerophilaceae bacterium
CCTTTAATAGGGCGGTTTTTTAAGTGTTTGACAGCACAAAGCTTACGATTACAGTGTGACAGATTCCGCATCAAGTGCGGAATGACGACGAAATTAATGTGTTTGTCTGGATTGCCACGTCGAACCTGCGGTTCTCCCGCTGGCGCGAGCAAGCGCAATGACATCTAGTCGTAGGTTGGGTGTAACCCAACACAAAAGCCTACTTCCCCAATTCCTTCAAAATTCCGTTCAGCGCAATTTTTACATGCGCATAGTTCAATCCGCCTTGCATATAAGCAGCATAGGGAGGCCGTAGAGGACCGTCAGCCGACAATTCTATAGTCGAACCCTCAATAAAACTTCCACCCGCCATAATGAGCTTGTCATCGTATCCTGGCACACCGTCGGGTATCGGAGTCAAATAAGACTCTACAGGAGAATAGTACTGAAGCGCTCTACAAAACGCTAATAGCGGTTCTGGTTCACCAAATTTAATGGTTTGAATAAGGTCTGTACGTTTTTCGTGAGACTTTGGTGTAGAAACAAATCCGATGTCTTCAAATACCTGCGAAGCCAATATCGAACCTTTAACAGCTTCGGCAACAATAGACGGCGCCATAAAAAATCCTTGAAAAATCAAACGAGACTGATTGAGCATCGCTCCGCCTTCAGAACCAATCCCAGGTGCTGTAAGACGCATCGTTGCCTGCTCTACATATTCTTTTTTACCTGCAATATATCCGCCTGTTTCAACAATCCCGCCACCCGGGTTCTTTATCAAAGACCCTGCAATCAGGTCAACACCGACCTCAATCGGCTCTTTTTCTTCTGTAAATTCACCGTAGCAATTGTCTACAAAACAAATACAGTCAGGATTTTTCGACTTAACAACTTTTATAATTTTTTCAATAGTATCGATATTTAAAGAATTTCGAAGCGAATATCCCCTTGAACGCTGGATTGTGACCATATTTACAGACTTGTCGATTTTTTGCTCCAATAATTCAAAATCAATGTCCATTTCGTTTTTTAAAGGCAATTCTTCATACAAAACACCGTGTCCGATTAAAGACGCTCTCTTGTCTCCCCGTGTACCGATAACCTCTTCCATTGTGTCATAAGGCGCACCTGCAACAGAAACAAGCTTCTCTCCGTGCCTAAGGTTACCAAATAAACAGCAGGCTATAGCATGCGTACCTGAAACAAAGTGATTTCGAACAACGGCAGACTCAGCCTTAAACACATCTGCATACACATTATCCAGAGCTTCTCGTCCCAAATCATCGTGCCCGTAGCCGCTGACTGTGGAGAAGTGTTCCAGCCCGATTTTGTATTTTTGAAAAGCAGACAGTACTTTTTCCTGATTAAATTCTTTAATTTTGTCTACTTGTTTAAAATATTCGAGAACTTTTTCTTCTGCTTTTTCAATAACTTCATGCATCATTGTCTAATGATATCAAAAACAAAAGTAGGGTGGGGTCCCTACCCCACCAAAATTTAATTCTTTTCTTTAACCTTCACAAAATCAATAAAATAGTAACTGCAGTAATACACTATCAAGAGCAGCAGCATTTGTGATATCGCATAAATGTGTGAGTGAAATGCAAAATAATAATAAAGCAAACCAAACGGCACAAAAGCAACCGCAATACGAGAAATATCTTTGTATGGTATCTTCCATTCAAGCTTAGGTAGTTTTATTAGAACACTTAAAACAAAATAGAGAATATTTGTTATAAGAGTGGCAATCCCAACCCCAATTATTCCATAGTTTTTAATCAAAATATAGTTCAGTCCGACCCCAAAAATACCCGCAAAAACTTTTAAAACAGTATTTATGTATGTTTTGTTCGCAAGGTGATACTGCATAGTTGTGTAATCGGTAAAGCTCAAAAACAATGCACTAAAGGCAAGATAAGGAAGTATAATCGCCGCTTCGGCAAATTTATAGTTCGCAAATATCTGAACTATTTCTGTCGAATACAAAGACATAACAACTACTACAGGGAGAGAAATCAGCAAGAAATAGCCTGTGAGTTTCGAAATTATTGGCCTGACATCAGTTTTATCTTCATACATATTGATAATCCGAGGGAATGCAGCAATGGTTATTATCGCAAAAAGAGTCATAAGTATAGGGAAAGTCAGCCCGTATGCGACTCCGACAAGCCCGGCAGCTTCAAAGCCGTTAAAATGACTGACGATGAATTTATTACTCTGCGTGATTGCCCACAAGCTCAATGCAGCAATAGAGATAGGAATACCGTACACATATAGGCATTTTAGTGTTTCAAAATGCGGTTTTTCACACTTAAAGTAAGAAAAAATATCACATTGAAACATTAAAATCACATCTATCAATGCGATTGAGATGAACATCGCTAATAATATCGACGTTCCGCCTAGCGTAGTATTTTTAATAATAAGCACAGCGAGCGCAATCGTAAGAATTTGATTGGCAATTGTTGATATTGTAAATGCTATAGGCTTTATCTGTGCTCTTAAAATTTGGAACAACAGCGCTCGTATAGCAACAGGAATAATCAATATTAATATAACGAAAAACAGTTTGTGAGGTATTTTAAAAAAGTCATAAAATGTGTGCCTGAAAAGAAAAGCAAGAACAAACATTGATGTGATATTCACGGCAAGCAGCATCACAAGTGTTGAAAGGTACTTGGGAATTTGATCTTGGAGCTGGTGC
>JAVBRY010000116.1:0-11348 GCA_031547505.1 Candidatus Gastranaerophilaceae bacterium
AAGTCTTGCAAAGATTGAACAAATGCCCGAAACTACTTTTGATGAAATCATTGCTAAGTACGTCGAGATGAATATTGCTCACCCGTTTATGGAAGGTAATGGGCGCAGCGGGCGTATTTGGCTGGATTTAATGTTAAAGAAAAATCTGAAACAATGTGTCGATTGGCAAAAAATAGACAAGATTTCATATTTCAGCGCTATGGAGCGCAGCCCTGCAAATGATTTGGAAATTCGTACACTGCTAAAATCTGCTTTGACAGATAAAATAAATGACCGTGAAATTTTTATGAAGGGTGTGGAGCAGTCATATTATTATGAAAGTGATGATTAATCCAAACACCCGACCTGATTTCTGCCGTTTTCTTTTGCTTTATACAGGCATTCATCGGCATACTTAATCATCTCCTGAGGGGTTTCGCCTTGTTTAGGGTATGTTGCAACACCCAAGCTTATTGTCACGTTTTTCTCAAGGTCACTTGAGAGTTTAAACGACTTTTGAGCAACTATTTCACATATTTTTTGTGCAGTTGTCTTGGCTTCATCGTTCTTCGTGTTAGAGAGGATTATAGCCATCTCTTCTCCACCATATCGGCATACGATGTCTGTGCTTCTGACATTTTTCTTCAATACCTGTGCAACCTGTTTCAATACGGCATCTCCAGCCTGGTGGCCGTAGTTGTCGTTGAACTTTTTGAAGAAATCTATATCTATTAATATTAATGAAAATTCGGAATTATAGCGTTTTGAAGTTTCAACATTCAGAAGCATTTGCTCCTGAAAATATCTGTGATTGTACAGCTCGGTCAAGCCGTCAGTAGTAGCAAGAGCGTATGTATATTCAAAATCTCTTGATTTGAGAATGTATTTTGCAATATAAACCGCAGTGAACGCAATAGCTACAGATATAACTTGCAGAACCACGCCAATCCAAATGTTTAGATAGTCCATCAGCCATGTTGCAAAAAGCAAATACACAATAATCACAAGAATTGTTGTTAATGAAGAAATAATATTGGAATTTGTTCTCAAAACAAACAAACCAACAAACAAACTCAACAAGAATATTACAAGAATATCAACATGCATAGGCACACGGGTTATAAAATTATCATCAAGAAGATTGTTAATAAAGGTTGTATGAATTTCAACACCCGGCAGATTTTTGTCAGTAGGGACACTTTTAATGTCAGCAAGAGAAGTTGCACTTGTTCCTATATAAACAATATTGTCTTTAAAAAAGTCTTTTGAAATATGATTCGCTTTACCGTACATCGTCTGTTCAACTTTCCAAAACGGGACATATTCGAAAGACTTATTATTGCCTTCACCGCTTTTTCCGTACCAGTTCAAGATAGTAGTGCCATCATAGGTCAATGGAATTTTTCTTTTTCCAAGAATCATATTGCCGCGTTTGTTTATTTTAAAGTCCGGTGTACTGAAGCCGTCTGTTCTTTGAAGATATTTCAATGCAACCTTTAATGCCAAATGAGGGTAATAATCATTCTGGTATGTGACAAACATAGGTATGGTTCTGGCGATTCCGTCATCATCACGGATAAGGTTTATGTGCCCTATGTTCGGGGTTGAATTTATAATTATATCGAGGATTGCTCGGCAATTAGTAGCAGTTAGCTTTTCATTTTTAAGATTTATCTTTGAATCATTTTTAATTTTTGCTTTTAGGTAATCCGGCAAAGCAATCGGTTTTCGAAGACTCGGATCTGCATCATCAAAATTTATCGCAGTGAAAACATTGTCATGTTTGGCTATGTTTTTCGCAAGCAGTTCATCATCATTTTGCGAGCTTTTCATAGATTTTACAAACATTAAATCGAAGGCTATTGCAGCCGGATTTTGTTTTTCAACATATTCGATTAAATCTGCATAAACACCTCTTTTGATAGGCCATTCACCGTATTCGTCAAAAATATATTCATAACTTTCATTGTCTATAGTTATTATTTTAATATTCTTATTAACATGCTTATGCTTTGTGATTATAGTCTGCCTTACATCGAAGGTGAGATTCTCTGTGTTTAGGAAAAAAGACCGTATGACATCCAGCTTCATCGATGAGAAGAAAATAGCCACAACAAATATAATGTATAGAGAATACAAAAGATACTTTAAAAAGATTTTGTTTTTCATATCCGGATTCGTATTCATGACCGCAAACTCTCCATTAAGACTTCGATTATAGGCTTTTATTGTATAGCAATATTCTCAACATGTACACTCTTGGAATTTTCCAAAGCAGAATTAAATTCAGCAAGAACCGCTGTCAGGTTAAACAGTTCGTCAGGGCTCTGGAGATATTTCAAAAGACATTCTTCGTTTAAGTTCATAGTCCACTCTTTGACTTTATCAAAGTGATTACGGGGCTGTGGAAAAATCGAGGATTTTTCTTACGCCCCTATTGTCCGGCTTTCACCCTTGCCGCCGGCTGTCTCGCAGCCGTCAAGGGCTTAGCACTTCTAAGGTCGGACTTGAAAAAACTCGAAAAATTGTCATTTTTCGGTTTTTTCTGTGTCCTCATTATTGCAAACTTCACCCAAACAAAAATCAACCTTACGGTGAATATTAGTGGTGTAAACCCTACGTTAAAAAGATGATTTTGGAGAAATAAATTCGCTACCTATTCTCCACCACACATACGTCTTGCTCGATGTAATCATCAAAAAGCTGGTTCTGCTTTCCGTTTGCAAATGCATTATGGACATTTTTCATATCTTTCAAAGGGAACTGGCATTTGAGTCTGCCGCCATGCTTAATCTCCTGATTAAATGAACAGGCGAGCCCTGAAGAATCTAACGTTACGACTGTTCTTTTTAGAGGTTTTTTACCGTCATAGTCATAGATATAGCTATACGGACTGCATATTTTTAATCTTTTTAAAAACGTGTCATACCCTGAAGGCGCCGCCAAAGCAGACAGTGCCGCACAAAAAACACATGACATTATGGTTAAAACAACAGCTTTTTTCATATCTTCCCCTTCTTTTTATTTTTTAAATTATCGGTAATAATCCATACCGTTTCTTCTTATTATATACCTGTGAAACAAAAATACGTTAGTAAGGATGTCTTTTCTGGCTTGTTCTATACCGTCTTTATCCGTCATAGCACACTTTGAAAACTCTTCAACCGACTTATCTTTGCTCAAATTTGCAGTAGAAATAAAACACAGCATATAATCAGCAGTATTTTGCTGTATATAGTATACACAGCTTTGACCTGCCATGTTATCTATGTATACGCCCAAAACACCTTTTTGCAGGCTGGCGCCCTTGTTATCTTTGAAAGTTGTTTTGTACGGGTTGCATATTTTTAACCGTTTTGCAAAAGCATCTTCGGCGCTATATGCAGCTAGAGAGGTTGTCATCAAGAAACAAATCGTTAAAAAAATTACTTTAAAATTCATAATAAGTGCCCCAAATAATCTATATTAATATTTTATACTTCTGAGCCGAACGGCGAATTATATTTCTTTTCGTATCCGATGGTTGTTTTCGCATCATGTCCCGGGTATACATCTATGCTTTCATCTAACGTAAATAACTTATTCACAATAGAATCTTGTATCTGTGAGAAGTTTCCGCCTTCAAGATCAGTTCTGCCTATAGAGCCATAAAACAGTGTATCCCCTGAGAAAAGACTGTTTCTGTTTAAAAAGCATACGCTGCCTTTAGTGTGACCCGGCGTGTGTATAACTTTTATTTCTTCATTCCCGAGTTTAAAAATAGTATTTTCATCAAAAGTCACTATGTTTGTCGGTGCTTCAACTGACGGAAAGCCATACTTGAGCCCTTGAAGCGGAAGCTTTTCAAGCATATATTTATCTTCGGCATGAACATATACGGGAGCATTTGAGATGTCTTGAGCTTCTTTTTCGCCCATAACATGGTCAAAATGAGCGTGGGTGTTGAGAATATATTTCAGTTTTGCATCGTACTTTTGAAGCTCATCATTGATGATATCAAACTCTCCGCCGGAATCAATAATAGCAGCTTCTTTAGACTCTTCATCAATAAGGATATATGTGTTAGCACTTAGCATTCCGTTGGGAACAATTTTTATAATCATCAAAAACTCCTGTTAAACTATAATATCATGTTTTTTAAATTAATAAATTAGACAATATTGCGATTATACTAATAGAAAAGTCTAAAGCCAGACGAAAACTTCATCCCGACAAGCTATAATCTTTGGGCCTAGCGGGGGAGACAGAACACTTCAAGCAACCCAATACATAAAGCCTCAACCAACTCCAAATACAACAATCTCTCACCCGAAGGCAATAGGCTCACCCAAAAACAACAACAATAATCTCCTCAAAAAAATAACAATCTAATAACTATATGTTATTGGGTTGCTTGAAGTGTTCATAGGAGGAGCGGTCTTTAATTTTTTTGTAGAGATACAGTTTGTCTGTCTTTAATCAAATATAATTAACCCGATTTTCTATATGGCCGGGGTACTGATATTTAAGCAGAGATGGCGTATTTTGGAATTAATCAAATTTTTATACAAATTACAAGTAAATTATTGACAAGAATATATACCGATGGTATAATACATAAGCTTAAAAAGCCCAACGTTCGAAATGTATTTTTTAGTGTTTTCATTAATTTTAAACTAAGGAAGGCCTATGGAAGTCCAATCAGTTAATATGGCTGAGCCCAAAAGGCAGCCTAAAAGAGCCAGCATACTTTTGACTGCTGCTGCAGGCGGCGGGCTTGGGTATGGGCTTAAACGCTTTCTTCCCGTAGGTGAAGAAGAGCTTGCTCAAGTTAAGGGCATAGGCTATAAGGATGAATTGTTGAAACTCAATGAAAAAGCTCAAAACCAAGAAATAAGAGATCTTAGAAAACATTTCAGAAAGAACCCTTTTGAAAATAGCAAAAAAGCGTTTGATACATTTAGAAAAATGCAGTCAACTGATACTGTAGTCAAAGCAAATGGAGAAAATATATATAATAAGGGTACTGAAAGCTTAAAAAAAGCTGTTGATGCTATTAAAGCGCAGGTAAAAGCAGCAGGAGCAAAAGTTGAAGCTAAACAATTAAGTGATTATATTAAAGAAGCAAGAATGAAGCGTCCGGGCTACGTATATGCCGTACCGGGAATAATTTTGGGTGTTGTAGGGGCTTTTGTTTATAACGTTATCGGCAAATTCAGGGATTAGTGGCTTTTGTTCTGCAAAAATTATAGACCGCTCCTCCTAGGCTCATTTCAGACAACCCAATAACATATGGTTATTTTAGTATTGCTGTAATGCGTAGATTATTGTGTTTGTTTTTGGGTGAGCCTGTTGCCTTCGGGTGGAAGATTGGTGTGTTTGGGTTGGTTTGGGCTATGTGTATTGGGTTGTCTGAAATGAGCTGTCTCCCCCGCTAGACGCAAAAATTGTAATATGCCGGGACGCAGTTATTGTCTGCTTTCAGTAGTTTAAACACGCTTTAATTATTCAAACTGTGAATTGGTGCTGGTATTCTACCGCCTCTTTTCACAAAATTTGCTGATGCAAGACTATTTATCGGCATAATAGGCGCTTCTCCAAGAAGTCCGCCATACACTGCTTTATCACCTACAGATTTCCCCGGAACAGGTATAATTCTTACTGCTGTAGTCTTTTTGTTTATCATACCGATAGACATCTCATCTGCAATAATAGCCGCAATAGTCTCTTCAGGCGTGTCCCCCGGTATTGTTATCATATCTAAGCCGACAGAACACACTGAGGTCATCGCTTCCAATTTATCAAAAGTAAGCACTCCTCTTGTTGCAGCTTCAATCATGCCCGCATCTTCAGAAACAGGAATAAACGCACCCGACAATCCCCCTACATGAGAGCTTGCCATGATACCGCCTTTTTTGACCGCATCATTTAACATTGCCAAGGCGGCTGTAGTTCCGTGAGCGCCTGCATGTTCAAGGCCCATTGCTTGGAATATACCCGCTACGCTGTCTCCTTTTGCGGGGGTAGGAGCAAGCGAAAGGTCAATTACGCCGAACGGAATATTTAGCTTTTGAGCGAGTTCCCGTCCTATAAGTTCGCCTGTGGTGGTGATTTTATAAGCTGTTTTTTTAATTACATTTGCCATTTCACTAAAATCCGCATCTTTGGGAAGACTCTCAATAGCAGCCATAACAACACCGGGACCAGAGATTCCTATATTTAAAGCACATTCAGGCTCGCCTATTCCATGGAATGCCCCCGCCATAAAAGGATTGTCACCGGGTGCATTACAGAAACAAACCAGCTTTGCCGCTCCGATTCCGTCCCTATCTGCAGTTAATTGGGCAGCTGTTTTGACAATGTTTCCCATCTTTAAAACAGCATCCATATTTATTCCAGCTTTTGATGTTGCAAGATTTATTGATGAACAAACACGATTCGTTTGCGCCAGAGCTTCAGGAATGCTGTCCATTAGTGCGCTATCCCCTCGGGTGCAGCCCTTTTCAACCAGTGCGCTGAATCCGCCTATGAAATCCACCTTGACTTCATCAGCTGCTTTATCAAGCATTTTAGCCAGATAAACATAATCGTATTCCTTACAAGCCTCACCCACGAGAGAAATCGGAGTGACTGCTATCCTCTTATTTATAATAGGAATTGAGTATTCATCTTCAAGCACCTGAGCATATTCATGGAGATTTTTTGCGTATTTTAAAATCTTTTCATATATCTTGTCCCCAACGACTTTAACATCAGAATCAATGCAGTCTCTCAAGCTTAAAGCTAGTGTCACCGTTCTTATATCAAGGTGGTGAACCCTTATCATATCAATCGTTTCGAGTATCGAATCTTTATCTAAAAACATTTTTAATCCTATTATTAGTCCTATATCTTGACCGGCATAGCCGGAGATCCTTCGGCAAAACCCACTTCGTGAACAAGCAGGATGACAGAAGTTGTTATGTCTTATATATTATGCATTTTATCGAAGATTTGTTTCTTCTGAACCCAAACCTCCATTTCAAGCTCTTTCCCGACAGCCTGAATCCCTTCTTTTAAATCCTTAAAGGAATGCTCGCACTTTGAAATGTCTCCTAACAGTACCATTACAAAGTAATCCTGCATAATAGTCTGCTTTATGTCTTCTATATTAACTTTATAATCGGCAAGAGCGGTGGTGAGCCTGGCTACAATACCTATTTTGTCTAAACCTGAAATTGTTATAATTACTTTATTTTCTTGCATGTTTCATTCTCTTTTTACAAACCTACACCCGCTATTGTACATGATTTCAGCGTTTGTAACTTTAATATTACGAATTGTAACATATATACAAAATATTGAAATTAGATATATTCAAAATTGTTTATTTACATGAAAAGAAAAACTCATGTTTTTCCATGCATAGTGTAAGTATAAAAAAAGGACATAACAAAATGGTAGCAGCATTACAACAATACGAATACAGAGCGTATGACGATAGCTACGGTGGCGGCGGTGGCACCAGCTCCGGTAGTTCTAGCTCCAGCTCCAGCAGCTCCAGCTCCAGCAGCTCCAGCGGTACTTTGTACAGCGGACAGAGCCCTAAAGAGGTTTCAGAGCTTTTCACAGATAAATTCGTCTTTGATCCTGATTATAATTCAAGCGATAGCGGTGCTTCACAAGCCGCCAAAGATGATTTCATTGTTGACAACCCAACAGGGCTTACTCCATTGACAGCTGCAGAAATTCCCGGAGTTAAAGCTGCATTGAAAGCAGCAATTACTGAGAAAAAATCTGTCGAAAAAGAAATCGCTCAGTGGAACTCTCAAAAAGGTACTTTTGTTAAAAAACAAAATGAGATTCAAAAACAAATAAATGAAAATAATGAAAAACTTCAGCAATTAGCTACACAACAAGAGTCAGCTCAAAAGCAATTAATCATGGCTAAAAAAGCATATGATGAAAACGATAGCAAATTACTTAAGTTGATTGAACAAATTGGCGACAAAGTAGCTGAGTCATCTGATGCAGCAATGAGCGCAATAAGAGATCGCAGCAAAAAAACTCAAGAGTGCAAAAAAGAAGTTGAAGAACTTATTGAAAAAGGTGAATTGACACCGGAAGAAGCACCTGCTTATATAGCTAATAAATTGGGCAGTGTAGACAAAGCGTTTTCAAAAGTTTTCAGCAACGAAGGCATTATCAACACATTAAATTCACAGCTTGTAGGCACAATAAGCTCATTAAAAACCGGAAATGCTTCAGTAGATTCACTTGTAGAACATTTGGCTACAAGAGCTGAGCAAATGGACGCGATTTCACAAACACAAAACGGATTATATGCAGATCTCGAAGTTGCACAAGAAGCAGCGAGTATAGTAGATAATCAGCTTAATACTTTGGGAGCAAAACTCACCAGTTTAATTACTCAAATAGCTACTTATAGACAACAGCTAAGTGTATCTGGTGTAACTTCTGAAGAAATAGAAGATGTTACTATCGAAGCTGAAATAGAAGCTGGCGTTGCTGATTCTACCCAAGCTGTAACTCCTGATCCTGGCTTGACAGATAAAATTAATGATGAAGCGAACAAAGCTATTGTTGACAGAGGCGGCTTCGATACATCAAAATATCTGGCAGCAGCAAACTACGATACATTTATTACATTTGTACATCAGTTGTTCCAACAACAAGCTGTAAACTTGGTTGAAACAAACAGAAATAACCGCTCAGCACTAAACGGTCTAAGATCAACCAATGGAGCTGTTGGTATGTTCTCAGGAAATACACAAGAAAAAGCTAAAGACATACAAAAAGAAAGAGTTGAAAAGCAAGAACAAGAAAAAACAAACAAAGCAGATGAAGAAAAACAAAATGAAGATAAAAAAGCTAAAAAATCTGGTTCACGCCACAACTTCTTCTTAGGATAATCAAATAATTTAAAAAAGAGCCCCTTTTGCTTAAAGGGGCTCTTTTTTTGTTATGCATTACAAATTGTAACGGATATAATAAATATTGAAATCATATATATTTAAAATTGTTTATTTATATAGTGGTAAATAAATAGGTGTGTATCCATGGCAGATATAAGAACAGACAACACAGTACGAACTTCAGGTAGTTCCTCTACCCGTACTTCCACATCTGAAAGAACTTCTACATCTAGTGATGAAGCTCTGTTTTCTCCAGCTACACCCACTACTACTGACACAGTATCTACCAGAACTGCTGCCTCAGGTGTGCCAACAACATCATCCGGCACAAGAACCAGAGCTCAGCTGGAAGAAGATTACACTGCTACGTCTCGCAGAAGAGCAACTGCAGCTGAAGAACTTGATGCATTAACAAGGACTGCAACAAGCTTAAGAACCAGAACAGAGGCTATTCAAGAAAAAATTGAAGCTGAAGATAAAAAAATAGAACAGTATGCTAAAGAACAATCTAAAACTACTGAAGAAATTAAAAAATTAAAAGAAGATTATGATAAAAACAACGTAAAATTGCTCAAATTAATCAGAACTATGAACGACAAAATGGCTGAAACAAATGAGCAGATCTCAAAAGCCGTTCAAAACCAAGACAGCAACTTTAAAAAATACCAAGATGAAGCCAAAAAACTGGTTGAAGAAGGTACGCTTACAGAAGAAGAAGTACCCGGCTATATTGCTCAAAAATTGGGCAGCACTGACATAGCGAAGTCGATTGCCAGTAACGGCATGAGCCTTACTGATTCTGATAATGTCCAAATTATGTCTTTGGTGTCTTCAATGTCCGGAACTCTTCAAACAATGAACTCAAAGTCATTAGAAATAGCTCTTTTGACGGCTCAAATCAATGACTCTGTAGAGATTCAAGAATCTTTGGGTACAGAGTTGATTGGCGTTAATCAGGAATTAGACACGGTTAACGGCAATATTGAAACTACGCAAGGCGTAATTGAAAATTATGATTCAATAATGAAATCAATCACACAACAGCTTAAAGAAGCAATGGCAGCAGAAAAAGAAAAAACTGATGCTAATCCACCTGCAGAAACATCTCCGACAGAGCCAACAGAACAAAGTAATCCGAAGTCTGTTAAAAAACCAAAATCCACAGATACCGGCACAACTACTCCGACTGCCGGAACAACCTCAGGTGCCAACGGAAACAGCGGTGTTAACGGTAATGGTAACAGCCATGGCAACAACAATAACCAAGGCAACGGACACAGCTATGGCAGCGGTAATGGCAACGGACACGGTAAAAATCAAGGCTGGCAAGAATACAAAAACGAGAATTATTCTAATTGGAATTCAATGTCTCAAGACGAACAAAAATCTGTAAAAGATAATTGGGTCAGTGATAAAGCAAACCAAAAATACAATGAGAATCATAAAAGTGACAGTTACAAAATAGTCTCAGGAACTGTAGACTATTCAGAGTTTGCAACTATATTAGAGAATGTTATGACCCAATCCAGTACGTCAATAAGCCAGTTCAAAAGCGATATGAGCAAAACAGTAAGAGAAATGGCTAACAACAAATCAACGGCAAGCATAAATCCATTCGCAGGTTCAGTATCAAGAAAAGCAAAAGAAAATGAAGCTGCTGAACAAACGAAAAAAGAAGAAAGCACCAGCCAAGGAAAAACCGAAAATACGGGCAATGTCTTCAATCAAGAGAATAACCAAGAAAAAGAAAAACACAAAAATATATTCGCAGCATAACGGTGATAATTGGAAAATTATAAAAACCCCTTAATAATAAAAGGGGTTTTATTTTTACCTAATTTACTCTTCCGGCAAATCCGCCTAATGCGTGCTTGCATTGAAATACTTGACACATGTTTATGTCCTTAATATCATGGACATATTCGCCGGTGTGGCTCAATGGTAGAGCAACGGTTTTGTAAACCGTAGGTTGGGGGTTCGATTCCCTCCACCGGCAAATCTTTTTGATAATTGAACATTATAATCACTACGAACAAAACGGTCATTGCGCCTCTGTAGCGCAGGGGTAGCGCACTCCCTTGGTAAGGGAGAGGCCACGAGTTCAAATCTCGTCAGAGGCAATCTTTGCATAATGACATAAATTGTTTCGACATAAGCTAAATAATTACGGGTAGGTGCCCGAGTAAACCGAAGGCGGTTCGGAGAAAAAATAATTAAGTATTGTTTTTTCGACGATAGGAATAGCAAACAACAATCCCGCCAGTCGGAGCGCCTAGACAGAAGATAAAAAGATTGAAAATTGAATATATATAACCTGGGTAGGTGCCCGAGTGGCTAAAGGGAGCAGACTGTAAATCTGCCGTTTCACGACTACGGTGGTTCGAATCCACCCCTGCCCAATCTTTTTAAATTAAACGGATTTTAAACCGTTTCCATCACGAAAAACAAAACAACTAAATAATCAAACAAAGGAGA
>JAVBRY010000117.1:0-10268 GCA_031547505.1 Candidatus Gastranaerophilaceae bacterium
GGCAAAGACTTCACATTGTTTGCTTTGATTGATGGCGTAGTTACATTCGAGCCACACAGAAGAACTAAAAAACAAGTCAGCGTATATGCTGCTGTTTAAATAGTTAATAGAATCTTAAACAAAAAGAGCGGTAGGAATATCGCTCTTTTTTTATTTGCAATTTTCACTTACAACTTTGCCGTCCCGCTATAGATTTCATTTTAAGTATTATCCCTCTCGTGCGAGGAGAGGGTTGGGGAGAGGTGGCATCCTATACTATTTTTTTATTTCCATTTATTACAACATTCTCTCTTATCTTACAAATTATCCTATGTCTGTTTTAAATTAAATAACAAAATATTAAATAATAATCTAAAACAAAAAAGAACCCAATAGGGTTCTTTTTTAAATCTATATTTACGTAATTACTTTTGTAAAAACGGAGGAATATCAATTATGCTCATTAAGTCAGATGACTGTGGTTTTGGAGCAGGTGATACAATCGGTTTCGGAACTGAAGGCTGCGGTGTAGCATTGAATGACGCAGAGAAGAAGTCAGCTGCGCTCAATGTAGCTTTTGAAGGATCTTTCTTCATTGCAAACTCTTCAGGAGATTTCAATTCGAATCCTGTCGCAATAACAGTGATTTGAATCTCGCCTTGAATTCTGTCATCAATAACAGAACCGAATGTAACAATCGCATCTTCAGCAACAGAGTCGTGAATAACCTGTGCAGCTTCTGTGACTTCGTGTAATGTCATATCTGAGCCGCCTGTGACGTTCATGATGATGCCTGACGCACCGTTGATGGATGTTTCTAACAAAGGTGAGTTGATAGCCAGCTTAGCGGCCTCCATAGCTCTTCCTTCGCCTGTACCGCGTCCGATACCCATCAGAGCGGAACCGCTTGATTCCATAACAGCTTTAACGTCAGCAAAGTCAACGTTGATTAAGCCCGGAACCGTGATGATATCAGAGATACCCTGAACACCTCTTAAGAGGACTTCATCAACAACCTGGAATGCTTCTTTCATTGTTGTTCTTCTTTCAACAACTTCAATTAATTTGTCGTTAGGAATAACAATCAAAGCATCTACAGTTTCTTTTAATCTTTCCAAACCTTGTAAAGCTTGGTTTAATCTTCTTTTACCTTCAAAGCAGAAAGGTTTTGTAACGACGCCTATAGTTAAAGCGCCTAGTTCTTTGGCAATTTTAGCAACAACAGGAGCAGCACCCGTACCGGTTCCGCCGCCCATACCTGCGGTAATAAAGACCATGTCTGCACCATCAAGGGCTTGAACGATTTGATCTCTAGTTTCTTCAGCTGCTTTTTCACCTACAGAAGGGT
This sequence comes from Candidatus Gastranaerophilaceae bacterium, assembly GCA_031547505.1. GTDB lineage: Bacteria > Cyanobacteriota > Vampirovibrionia > Gastranaerophilales > Gastranaerophilaceae > JAVBRY01. The sequence continues at coordinate 1,328 of JAVBRY010000117.1, forward strand.
CGCCGCCTGCGCCAAGACCGTTAGTTAACTTACCGCCGAGTCTGACTTTGTTTTCTGCTGCAGACATTTCCAAGACCTGATTGTCAGTATTCATTGCCCAAAAATGTACGCCGCTGAGACCTGCTTTAATCATTCGATTTACGGCATTACCGCCGCCTCCGCCTACACCGATAACTTTAATATCAGCTGCGTTGATTGATGGCGGAACCTCGAAGCTGTCTCTGCGTTCTCTCTTACTAAAAATATCTGGTCCTATATTGTCCACTGATTGACCCTCTTTATTCTATTAATATCATGTGAGTACTAAATTATTAAATAAAAATACATACTACTTACCTTACAATACTATGTGAAACAATGACAATAGTAAAGAATTTGTTACGAAATAGTTCAACAAAATTAATAAAAGTTAAACATGTAGAGCATTTTTTTTCTAATTGTAGTATCCTAAAAACGTGGAGAGCATGAACTAGTCTCCCGGGCTATATATCTCTGTGAAACTTAGGGGTAAAATTCATGTTAATATTTGTTAACTTAGGGTCTCAAAAAGCGCAAATTTTTCTTACTTTGCGTTTTATATAACATGGAAGAAGTGTTTAGGGTGTGTTAATGAAAGTACGAAACGACATTCAGAATAAAAGCGTCATCACTAAAGGCAGCAGTTATAAGCCCGGTTTTGGGGCAAAAGTGCCTACTTCTTATGAAGTAGCTGAGCTCGCCAAAGCAACACGAAATAATCTATCAAAATCTTCAGGCTTACAAAAAACTGCTGTATGGTTTGAAAATCGTGCTAACAGTGTTATAGAAAACTTAAATAATCAGATAGCGGCATTCGGTACAGCATTTATTGCACCGATTTTTATTATAAACAACCCGCTTTCCAAAAGAGATAAAGAAACAAAAAAATATTCCGCCTGGAGACAGCCGATTTCTGCTGTGCTCTCTTTGGGTGTTATGTTGCCTTTGAACAATGTCTGGGTGAGATATATTGACAAACTTGCTCACACAGGAGGAGTAGAAGGCTATGATCTCGCAGCAAGACCGCCTGTAGATATACTTAAGAAAATGGCAGCCAGAAACTACGCTGAAGACTTGGCAACAAAAAAGAGATTAGAACAAACAAAACGCACATTAACACATGACGAAAAAAGTTTAATGGAACGTTTCGGAGAAGGTAAAACTAAAGCAACCTATATAGCAGACGAAGTCGAACGTCTTCGTGCAGCAGCTTTCTCAAAAGTAGTAGAAGAACGCCGTAAAGAAAACATATTTTTATACGAAGGCAATGACCTCAAAAAGCTAAATGAATATAAGGCTCAAATTAAAGCCCAACAGGCAATTGATAACACAGGCACAATATATCATCAGGTTATTGCTTATAAAGACATGGCAAAACCTGAACACTTTGACAAAGCTCTGGAAGTAGTAACCAGAGAAGAAGCCGTAAGACACTTGAAAGCACAAGGTATTCACAACATAACCGCTAAAGACCTTGAAGCTGCAAAAGTAAGCGATATTGACAGCCTAAATAAACACTTAAAAAAACTTAAAAAAGAAAACAAACTAGGTAAAGAAATTGATTTCAAAAAATTAAGAGAATCAATTAAAGAAGGAATTCAAGATGCAAAAAAAATAGATGCATCAAAAGTAAACGGCAGCAGATTGATAGAAAAAGCTGCAGAACTTGCTAAAATAGACTACAAGACAGAATATGATCATAAGGAAGCACTTACCGAAATAAAAAATAGACTAATGGAACTATTTAATATAGAACAGGACAAAGAATTAGAACTCATAAACAAGACTAAAGACAGAAACAAATGGAAAATTTCTGTTCCTGATAATCGAATAAAAGAGATAAAAGACCAACTATATAATACAGAAGTTGAAACATGGGCTGAAAAAGCCTCAAAGGTACAAGATAAAACTGATGATATCAGTCAATATGTCTATGACAAACTCAAAAGAATTCAGCATAATAATAAGAATCCTAACGTAAGCGCATTGGATCTTTTACGCTCTCGTGGAAAAGATCCAAGACATATACAAAATAGTGTACTTGGTAAATTATGGGAAAGCGCAAAAGCCTTCACTAATGAAAAAAGATTCGAAAACACAAAACAAATAGCAGGATCTCTTATCACTATTGCGATTGGATGTCTGGTTGTATGTACCGTACTAAACTGGGTACACCCAAGATTCATCGACAGATACCTTCCTCATCTTTCTAAAAACAAAGATGAAAAACCGCAAGGAAAGGAGGGTAACAAATGAGCATGAAAGTAAACCCTACAAATTTCTTTGGCAGAGCAAAACAGTTGCCTCAAAAAATGCTTGTGGGCGCATTCAACAGCAAACCGTGGAGTCATTTCGCCAATAAAACCGGTAAAACTACAGCAGCAGGAATTGCATTATTTTCAGCAACGATGAAAGATGCTGTGCAGTGCGTATTCTACACTATACAGGCTGCAAGAAATAAAGAAATCCCTGAAGACAAGAGAAAATTCGTTGCCTCAATGGACTTGGTCAACGGCATAGTCAACGTAGGGCTCGGCGGATTAATAATCGGCAGAAAGATAAAAGCTAATAGTGACAAATGGTATGAAAAGTGGATTGGAGGCAAAGCTACTGCAAAGCGTCTGGATGAGCTCAAAAAACTGCCTGAAATTAAAGGTTCTAATTATGCAATAAGCTTAGCCAAAACAGCACTCAAAGAATTCAAAGGTGCCAAAGGCTTTAATGTCATAATCACTCTAGTAGCGTCACAGGTCTTTGCAAAACGTGTACTTACACCGTTCATTTCAACACCGATAGCTACAGAAATTGATAACTATGCAAACAAAAGAATGAAGAAAAAAGGCCTGAAGCCATCTGAAGGACACATCCTTGACTATATGCAAATTCCTGCATACTCTTTGAACAACACATTCCGCGGCTTTATGGATCCGACATTCGTAAAACCTGACCCGGCAGCAAAGACAGCAGAGGCAAAGGCTAAGTAATATTTTCTCTCTGTTCCTTTTATTGTCATTCCTGCGAAGGCAGGAATCGCAAAGTTTTTAACATTGGCATAGTAATGCCGACCTGCAAATTCAAAAAGAAAGTATTGCTGTCGTTTGGGATAACCCTGTCATCCCGCAGTGTTAATATTCGCGAAATACAATAATCTTCGCCGTCGCGGGCATCTATTAGTGCAATAAGCTTAGAGCGTTCCTTACGCGATCTCATAACTATCGCTGAGATCACATAGCGGTTAGATTTTACGGGATCTCACAAACTTCACTTAAATCTTTAAATTCAGGATTGATTTTTGTGATTAGATCTATCTTCCATTGCTTACGCCATTTTTTAATCTGTTTTTCTCTGATGTTTGCGTTATCAATCGAATCGAAAAATTCGTAATAGACTAATTTTGTTAAATTATATTTCTTGCTAAAACCTTCTAAAATTCCATTCTTGTGAGCGATGATTCTGTTTTCTAAATTGCTTGTTACACCAATATAGAAGGTCGTATTGTACTTATTGGCCAATACGTAAACTATGTAATCTTTTTTGCTCATTCGATTATTTTAGCATGTTGTGTGAGATCCCGTAAAACTTCTATACTCACAGATTGCAACATATAACGCCCGGGACGGCGTCAATGTATAGTACTATCTCCACCCCCCTTTGTAAATAATTGTAAAATTTACCCCCTCTAACTAGCAAAAAAATTCCTTAACCGACTTAATATGTCATAAAAGGTCACTCAATTTTTAAGGAAAGGTTATTTATATGAGAGTAAGTTTTAATCCTACCCATGCGCCGCAAAGAAGTACGAACAACAATACAAAACACAATCCGTATGTTTCTCAGTCACTAAAATGTGATGTTGTGGCACTGTCATTCAAAGGGTTATCACAGCAAGAAAAGGATGCCCTCGCAAAAATGCTCCGAAATGCTTCTCCTGAGGAACTTGAGGAACTAAAAAAGACACACGAGGAAGAAGAAGTAAGACGCGCTCAAGAAGCAAACGAAAAAAGAAAAGCACTCCTAGATCAAAAAAAGAATGCATACGAAGAAGCACTAAAAGAATATTTTCAATTAATTTCTCGAGAAGAACAAACAAAACTACTAAAAGCAAAACTAGAAAAAGTAGAGACGGCAAAACAACAAACATCTTCAAGTAATAATTCTCATTCTACAGGTAGTAGTAGTAGTAGTAGTAGTAGTAGTAGTAGTAGTAGTAGTAGTAGTAGTAGTAGTAGTAGTAGTAGTAGTAGTAGTAGTAGTAGTAATGATGATTGCAGCAGTGATAATGACTTTAAATTTTATGACGTGTATAGAGATCCTGGATTCTATTAGACAGCAAGTAGGATGGGTTGAACAATTTTCATTCAACCCATCGTTTTCAAAATCTGTGGCTTGGGCGCAACTCGACAAAGCAACAAAATCCTTCTCCCTATCGTCATCCTGCTTGCTCGCGTAGCACTTTGTTTGCGGTACCAACCCGGTTGCAGGACCTATCCGGCTTTCATTGCAAACTTAAAACTTTAAATTAGAAAAATTTAAAGCGAACAATACAAGTTGGTCAGATTCCGCATCAAGTACGGAATGACAGTCCGTAGGTTGGGCGCAATCCAACAAAAATTATTACAAAAAAACAGCCCTCTAAAAAGAAGGCTGTTTTTCAAAATATATCTCTATACTGCACTAAACTCTACGTTTTCTGGCAGCTTCAGATTTTCTTTTTCTTTTGATACTTGGTTTTTCGTATACTTCGCGGCGTTTGATTTCGGAAAGGATACCTGCTTTTTGGATTTTCTTTTTGAATCTTTTTAAAGCGCTTTCGATACTTTCGTTTTCGCCTACTTTAACTTCCGGCATTAAGTTTTCACCACCTTTAAAATTCTTGTATTTACCGTAACTTAATCGTAGCACGCATATATTTTGATTTCAAGTGAGAAACTGCTAATTTTGCGCACACAAAAACTGTATACCCGAAAAACATTTGTTTTAAACATTTAGTTAGGTGTTTTAAGATATGAGATTCCGTAAAATACTTATCTCTGCTAACTTAATAACTTATTGCCCGGAACGGCAAAGCTACTAAACATCGTCTAATTTAAAGCGATTACAGAGGTTTTGGAACATCATCAAGTCTTCGCGTGACTTGAAGAAACGCTTTGGTATATAGAGAATCAAAGTCTCATCAAAATCAAGAAAATATCCGTTTTTAAGTGTAGCAGAGTTTTTCAGTCTGCCCATCTCAATTTTTAGTTCTTTATTGGCATGCAGCTTAAGCTCATGCTCGTCCAATTCAATATATGCATCGGGCTTTCTGGTTCTTTTGTAGTCATAGTACTGAATCTTTGGCAGGAAGAAATACAGCGTAACAAACACTACGAATAAAAATAAAACAAGAAAGAAAGGTAAAAACGAATTCACTTTAAGAAAAAAGCTATTCACAAAAATAAACAAAAATGTTTCAAAAACCAGCAGAAAACTGCTAATGAGAATCAAACACTTCGCAGCAAAGTTCTGCTTCGAGTTGAAGTAGTGCTTATTGAAATATAGATCCATGAAATCCTGAATGTTATATTCACCCTGAAGTTTCATTAAATTTCTTCTTCCCAATTCTAATATTAATACTAATACATGTACTATGTTACCAACTTCATAATTTTAACACAAGATTTTAATATTTCATTTCATATATTTAATATATTTATATTAATATGTTTAATATGAAGAAAGTAGAGTTATTACTGCCTGCGGGCAATATTGAAAAATTGGACTATGCAATAAATTACGGAGCTGATGCCGTTTATTTGGGCATGGTCGATTTTAGTTTACGATCCATGAGAAAAGGTGAAATCATCACACGGGACAATCTTAAAAAGGCGATAGACCTAGCTCATGCATATAATAAAAAAGCATACTTAACACTTAACATTTTCGCTTTTAATGAAGATATTAAAATGCTGTATGAACATCTTGATGTCATTTCAGATGCAAACCCGGATGCAATCATCGTAAGCGACTTCGGCATAGCAAATGTTATAAAAAAAGAACTGCCCAATCTTGAGCAGCATGTCAGCACTCAAGCAAATACACTGAATTATGAAGCAGTTAAATTCTGGCAGGACTACGGTGCAACGAGGGTAATCCTCCCGAGAGAACTTTCTATCCCAGAAATAAAAGAAATAAAAGACAAAGTACCTGACATGGAACTTGAGGTTTTTGTCCATGGCTCACAGTGCGTTGCATTTTCAGGCAGATGCTTGTTGAGCGACTATATGACAAAGGGCGAGAGAAAAGCGAACCACGGCGGATGTGCTCAGCCTTGCCGCTGGAGCTACAAACTTCTTGAAGAAACACGCCCCGGTGAATACTACGATATTACACAAGATGAATCAGGCACACATATTCTAAGCCCTAAAGACCTTGCACTGATTGAATATATTCCGCAATTAATTGAAGCAGGTGTGGATTCATTTAAAGTTGAAGGCCGTACAAAAAGCCTTTACTATGTCTCTGCTGTGGCAAGAGCATATAGAATGGCAATCGACGGGTATTATGAAGGAAAAACGGACAACAAAGACTTGTTCGATGAACTCTTAAAAATCGGCAACAGAGGCTACACAACAGGATTCTTCATAACAAAACCCGACAGCGAAGGCTATAGCTACGATATCTCAAAAGGACTCGCAGGGGCGGATTTCTTATGCGAATTCTGGGATAAACAGGATAATTTATACAAAGTCAAAATCAAAAACAAAATAAATTTGAATGACAGGATTGAGATAATTACACCAAATGAACAATTTGAAACTAACGTAATTAAAATCTATAATGAAATAAACGGAATAAAAGAGGAGATAGCCCTAGAAGAAGTTCAATTAGGAAATACGAACGACGAAGTGTGGATAGAGTTCAGCCAAAGTCCTAAAGGCTATAAATATGCATTGGGAAGAACTATAGGTATAAAGAATTACAGGGAATAAGAGATGTTACTAAAGCCGGATTACAACGCAAAGACAGTATTTGAAGTAAACTATGATGAACTGAAAGAAATGGGAGTTGTCGCTCTCGTTTTCGACTTGGACAGCACCGTTATGAAGTCTAAATCAGGCATCTTTTCACCTGAAGCACTTAGCCTCTTCGAAAAATTAAAAGATGACTTTATGCTTCTTATCGCCAGTAACAACAAAAACATGGCATACGTCGACAATGCCCGTGCACAGGTAAGTTTCCCGGTTATCGGCTATGCAAACAAGCCCAACCCGACATCCATAAAAAATTTCCTTATAGATAACAGCATTAAGTCTAAAACAGCAGCAATCATTGGCGACAGGCCATTGACTGATATCCTTGCCGGCAAACTTGCAGGCATGAAGACAATCCTTGTGGACTCAATCAGCTGGTACGAAGAACCAAAATTGACACGTTTTGTAAGACGTGTTGAGAGATTGGTTATAAGATAAAATTAACCAAATAAACGGAACCCTGTTATAAATGTTGTCACAAAGAACACAATCGCAATCCACATTGTGAGCTTGTTTAAACCTGATTCAGCATTCTTTTGTGATGAGAACATTTGTGACGCACCACCGATAGATGCGATACCATCCCCTTTTGGTGAGTGTATAAGCACCAGAACTATTAATAATAATGCTGAAATTATTTGTAAAATCCAAAATACTGTTAACATGGTTTCCTCTTTGTTTATTTATTTAAATTAAGAGTAGCACAAAAGTTTTCAAATTTATCAACCGGGCAGTCAGATACTTTAACATATTTTATTTTTGATGTGGCTCCGGCTGCTAGTTCTATTGATGACTTTGGCACCCCTATCTCTTTTGCAAGGAATTTGACCAGCTCAAGATTTGCTTTATTTTCAACTGCCGGCGCTTTTATTTTAATTTTTAGAGCATCTTCAAACAGGCCTACTATCTCGTTCTTTGACGAGTTCGGAACTGCTTTTACAAACAGTGTAATTGTATTGTCTTTTATTTTGTAAAATTCATCCACTGAATAACCTGAACTTTATATTTTTGTAATTATTCTCCCTCGCCCGTCGGGAGAGAGTTGGGGAGAGGGGGCAAAACAATAACTGCTATATAATTCCGCTCTTGTCCTGCTTCGCCTAAAAGTGTACAATAAAACATAAATTATGACTATCGAATCAGAAATAAAAATATTCGACCCGCTGCACGAAATGCTGGTCGCACAAAACAGACCGCCTGAAGACATAGAGGAGATAAAAAGGGCGTTTCTTTTTGCCGCAAAACTACATAGCGGACAGTATCGAATAAGCGAAGAACCTTATATTATCCACCCAGTCGAAGTTGCAAAGATTTTGACTGACTTGATGGTGGATAAAAACACAATTATTGCTGCATTCTTGCACGATATACTTGAAGATACGGATACACAACCCGAAGAAATAAAGCAGCATTTCGGCGATGACGTCTTGAGCCTTGTAATGGGTGTCACAAAATTGGGTAAATTCCAGTTCAAATCGAAAGAAGAACGCCAAGCAGAGAACTTTAGAAAAATGTTTATCGCAATGGCAAACGATGTCAGGGTTGTATTTCTAAAACTCGCTGATCGCCTGAACAATATGCGTACATTGAACTATATGGCAGCAGCAAAACAACAAAAAATAGCACAAGAAACTCTGGACATCTTTGCACCACTGGCAAACAGACTGGGGATTGGTAAGATTAAAGCAGAACTTGAAGATTTGTCTTTAAGATACCTTAACCCTGAAAAATACTTTGAAATAGCACAGCTGGTCGCCTTAAAAAAGGCTGAACGTGACGCTACACTTTGCATTTTGATTGAGCAGATATCCGGGATGTTGAAACAGCATAAGATTAAAGGCGGTATTTCCGGCCGTTCAAAGCACTATTATTCGATTTATAGCAAAATGAAACGCCTTAATATTGCGTTCCAT